>CAZNWP010000008.1:0-30479 GCA_964576995.1 uncultured Christensenella sp.
AAGCAGGTGATTTCGCCGCGACGGGAATTTGAAGTAATATGAAAATTAGAAGTTGAAAAAATTCGCTATTGCTTAATATCTGCTTTCTACGCGGCGTTTTTCACTTTGTTGAAAGTCGGATAGAAAGTTGCGAGATAAATTAAAATCGTTATTATCCACGTTGCGGGATAGGACACGTAAACCAAAATGATTTGAGACGGGAACAACGCCTTTATCGCATATATCCAAATAATTCTCAAAAGGCACGCGCCGAAAAGGCTTATAAGCATTGCGACGAAACTCTTTCCCATTCCGCGCATAGTGTAAGCGTACGTATTCATTAAACCGCACAAAAAGTACGTCGGCGCGAGTATATATAGTCGTTTAAGCGCGAACGCCACGACTGACGCGTCGGGACGAACGGCGTAACACAACGCTTTTCCGAAAAGGCAACACAGCCCGCCCGTAGTTACGCCTACCGCCGTTATCACGCCCAAAGTAACGTAAAGGGCTTTTTTCGCTCTGTCCGCTTTCCCCGCTCCGAGGTTTTGCCCGACGAAAGAGAGTACCGACACGGCAAAACCGTTAGTCGATTCGTAAACGTAATTGTCGATCGTAGACGAGACGGCGTTCCCCGCGGTAGCCAAATCACCGTAAGAGTTTACCGCCGATTGAATAATAACGTTGGACACGGCGAAAAGCATCGCCTGAATACCCGACGGCACGCCTATTCCCAATATCTCGCGCAACTGCGCGCCGTAAAATTTTACGCGTTTAATTTCTAAGCGCGCAAAACCTTTGCTTTTAATAAGCGTAATAAAGCAACACACCGCCGACACGGCGTTAGACGCCACCGTCGCGATCGCAACTCCGTCCGCCGTCATACCGAAGCCCGACACGAGCACTATATTTAAGACGACGTTTATAATTCCGCCCGCGAGCAAAAACATAAAAGGCTTAAACGTATCGCCCACCGCGCGTAATATTGCCGCCGCAAAGTTATAAAACATAATGACGGGCATTCCGATAAAGTATATCGTCAAATAGTCCGTCGCCATATCGAGAAGTTCCGCTTCGCAATTCGTGAGTTTTAATATCATTCTCGAACAAAACACGCCGCCCGTGGCGAGAAGTATTCCCGCGACGAGACTTAACGCGACGGAAGTTCCGACCGCCTTTCTCGCCGTTTCCGTATCACCCCTGCCCGCGCAACGCGAAACGACGACGTTCGCGCCGATAGACAGTCCTATAAAAAGCCCTATCATAAGGTTGATAATAGGCGTCGTCGCGCCCACCGCGCCGACAGCGGCGTTAGCGAGTTCTTCGGGCACGAACCGCCCCACGACGACTATGTCCGCCGTGTTAAACAACAGTTGCAAAATATTAACCCCGATAACGGGCAACGCGAAAATTATTATTTTCTTTAACAACGAACCTTGAGTTAAATCCTTTTCGCCCGAACTCATATCCAATCTCCGTATAATCAAAACTTACCGTTAAAGTATATCACCTTTTTTTATTAAACGCAACGGAAAACCTCGTAAGGCTTAACGTTTTCGAAAATTTTCACGCTTCGCGTGCAAAATAAAAACGGAGCAAAAAGCAAAGGTTTATTCCCTTCGCGGCTCTTTTAGTATAAGTTGCGACTTCGCTTAAAAAAATTTCGGACAAACTTTGACTTTTTTGCCGTTACGGCGTTAAAACAGTTGTAAAATTTTTTTTACTGTTATATAATGTTTGTAGAAAAATTTCAAATGGGAGTATTTACATAACAATGGAAAACGAACGTAATTTAAACCAATCGTTTTTTAAGCAGTTTTTCGCGAAGGGTTACTTTATCCTTTCGCTTTTGGTCTCGGCAGTCGTCGTAACTCTTGCGGCGTTCTGTCGCAATCGCGAACTTCTCGACACGCTTTCCTCGCAAAAGAAAGATTTCGTCTTTCTCAGCGTTGCGGCGTTATACTTTGCCGTTTTGTTCTTGGGTTACGCAATCTCTTCCGCGTTAAAACGCGGCGTTTCCGCGGGCGACTCGATATCTTTTTCGATGATAATATCCGGCGTCGTTTACCTCGCGTTCTTGCTCATTAAGCAAAACGATTTCTCCGCGGCAAGAATACTCGTTTGCCTTATAGTCGCGGTTATGGGCGCGCTTTTATTGTTTTTATCCAAAGCGCACTTCACGGCGGGAAAAGAAGCGTGCGACAAAAAATATCTTTCCGCTCTTTCAAACAAGTTCTCTTTCCTCGCGGTTTTGTCCGTCGCGCTCTTATTCGTATGCGCGGACTATATTTTGTGGGGAAGCAATTATCCCTCGCTCGACTTGACGAGAAAAGAAGCGGTTCTCGGCGCGATAATACTTATCCCCGCGTTCTTGGCGATAACCTTTTACTCTTCGAGCAAGAAGATAACCGCGTACGATTTAATTCTCTTCGCGGGAGTTCTCGCCACCCCGTTAATGCTCCTTAAAGGCGTTATGGGATTCGAAGGCGGCAAGTTCGGCAAGATAATTCTTTTGGCGTCTATCGCGCTCGTTGCCGGCTTGTGGTTCTTGGGCTTCCAGCGTTTCGCGTCTTACGACGCGAACTTTGCGGTGAAAAAACCCCTTAACGCTAAATCCGACGCGGCGCGTTACTTTGCGCTGCTCAATCGCCGTTACGGAACGATTATCGCAATTGCTATCGGTTCTATATTCGCGGTAGCGACGATGTACCTTTTCCGTTACACCGACGCGGTTGTTAAGTTTAAGACTTTCAGATCGAGTATGAAACTTCGCGCGCTTTCCGAATACCTCGCGCTTTTAACCGTCAACTGCGCTATTCTCGCAATGCTCGCGTTCGGCGCGGTACTCGCGGTGATAAACGTTAAATCGTCTCGCGTAACTTTCGGAGACTTCACGCTCTTAACGTGTTTGTCTTTCTCGGTGTTCGCGTTGCTCACGGATATAACGACGTTCTCTTATACGAAAACGTTCGTTCTTCCCTTCGTCGTTTTAATCGGCGCGGCGTTACTTATATTAAGAATTAAGAACGCGTCGGCGGATACGGACGAAGAATAATCTTAAAACGTCGACGAACTCCCGCATTTTTTTGCGGGAGTTTTATTGAGAAAAAACATTGAAAACTGCGGCAGATTTCAGAAACGGTAAATTTTTCGTCAAGCGCGACGCGGTCGTATACGCCTTTTTGCTTATAATGATAATCGCGCTGTTTATTATTTTTGCGGTAACCCCGTCTACCGCGACGAGCGGCTTTTACGTTTACGTTCAAGACGAACTCGTTCTTACCGTAAAATACGGCGAAAGCCCCGTCGTTAACGACACGAACAAAGCGACGGTGGTTATCGACGGCGACGACTATTACGTTTACTTTAACGCCGATAAAACCGATTACAACAAAATTACCGTAACCGCCGACGGCGCGAAAATTACCGACTCCACTTGTTCGCTTTCGCGCGATTGCGTTTACGAGCCGACGATAAAAAACGGCGGCGCGATTTACTGCGTGCCGCACGAACTGAAAATCGTACCCATAACGGCGACGGCAACCCCGCCGCTTACCGGAGAAAACGCTTATGTTAAAAACGCGTAAGATCGCGCTTTGCGGAATATACTCTGCACTCGCGTGCATAACGTTTATGATAGAAAACCTTTTCCCGCCGCTTATTATCCCCGGCGCGAAGTTAGGTCTTTCCAATCTATTCGTTCTTTTAGCGTTGGTAACGATAGGCAAAGGCTCGGCGTTTATAACGCTTTTCGTTAAAGTGTTCGTCGGAAGTCTCGTTTCAGGCTTCTCCGCGATAACGTACTCGCTTCCCGCGGGCGTAGTCGCGCTCGGCGCGGAGATAGCGTTGACGTACGTTTTCGGTGCGTCTTTAATCGCTTCGAGCGTTGCGGGCGCGGTACTTAACGCGACGACGCAAAACGTCGTGTTTTGTTTAATTTCAGGCATGCAGAGTTATCTCGTTTACCTTCCTTATCTCGCGTTAATATCCGTTATCGCGGGACTTGCGGTAGGATTCGCGCTGACTTTGACTATAAAAAAACTACCCGACAAATTGTTCAAGGAGGACTTACATTGAGTTTAATCAAAGCAAAACACTACCCCTACGGCAGCAAAATACACGGAACGAAAATTTCGCGTAATTCGCCGATAGAAAACTTTCCCGCGCCGGATACGCTCTATATTTCCGTATCTCAACACATCGGCGCACCCGCGATTCCCGTCGTTGCGGTCGGAGACACGGTTAAAAAAGGGCAACTCGTCGCCGAGGCGTCGGGAGCGATTTCGGCGAACGTTTACTCGCCCGTTTCGGGCGAAGTCGTCGACATAGCGGACGTAGTGAACGGTTTAGGTCAAAAACAAAAACATATAGTCGTTAAAAACGACTTTAAAAACGACGAAGTAAAATTCGAGGATATGCAAGATTTCGAACCGCAAAGCCTAATCGAGCGCGTTCGACTTGCGGGTATCGTAGGATTGGGCGGTGCGGGATTCCCCACCGCGGTTAAACTTTCGCCGAAAAACCAACTCGACACGTTAGTTATCAACGGCGCGGAATGTGAGCCCTATCTCACTTGCGACTTCCGCCTTATGATAGAGAAAACCGACGAGATTTATAAAGGCGTAAAATACGTCGCGCGCGCGCTTAACATTGACAAAATAATCATCGGCATAGAAGAAAACAAGCCCGAAGCGATAGAAGCGTTCAAGAGATTTAGCGATATAGACGTGACGGTTCTCCGCAAGCAGTACCCGATGGGTAGCGAAAAACACTTGATTTACGTAACGACGGGCAGAAAAGTTCCGCTTGGAAAAATGCCGTTCGACGTAGGTTGTTGCGTGCAGAACATAAAAACCGTTCTCGCTTGTTACGAAGCGATAGACTTAAACCTTCCCCTCACCGAAAACGTGGTAACGGTTAGCGGCAAGGGAGTAAAAGAGCCTAAAAACTTACGCGTTCCGCTCGGCACGCCGTATAAAGATTTAATCGAATACTGTGGCGGAAAGTCCGACGACACGCTTAAAATCGTCGCGGGCGGACCTATGATGGGCAAGGCTATCGTAAGCCTTACGCAATACACGCGCAAAACCGATTCCGGCATATTGTGCTTGAAACGCGGCGAAACCAACGTGGACGAACCAACCAACTGTATCAACTGCGGCGTTTGCGCAAAAAATTGTCCTATGCGCCTTATGCCTATGTACATCGAAGGTTTTTCTATGAGCGGCGATTTCGTCAACGCGGAAAAGTACGGCGCGATGAACTGCATCGAGTGCGGTTTATGCGCTTATAACTGTCCCGCGAAACGCGCGCTCGTTCAAAGCATTTCTATGGCGAAAACTAAAATCAAGGAGATGAAGAAAAATGGCAGATAATAACGAACTCTTAGTTTATTCTCCGTCGCCGCATATTAAAAATCCGAGAACGACGAAGCAAATAATGATAGACGTTTGCATCGCGCTCTTGCCCGCGGCGATTATGGGTATAGTGTATTTCGGATTAAAAGCGCTTTTGCTTATAGCGTTGTCCGTCGCGTCGGCGGTTTTAAGCGAAGCGGTTTACCTTCTTTGCTGCGGCAAAACGGTTAAGCAGATAATAAAAGGTTTTGACTTTACCTCTTGCGTAACGGGCTTGTTGTTAGGGCTTACCGTCGGCACGAATTATCCGTGGTATTCCGTCGTGCTCGGCGCGATATTCTCGGTAGTAGTAGTTAAAATGTTATTCGGCGGCACGGGTAAAAACCTCGTCAACCCCGCCATCGCGGGCAGAATATTTATATTTATGTCCTTTCAATCGGTGGTAGGCAAATGGTTGCTTCCCAATATCTCGTCGGTATCTAACGGCTCGGTCGAAACGGGCGCGACGATTATAGAAAGTTTAATGAACGGCAACGCCGTCAGTCTTTCCAATCTCGACTTATTGCTCGGCACGGGGCTCCCGGGGTGTATCGGCGAAACGTGTAAAATCGCGCTTATCGTCGGCGGAATTTATCTCGTAGTAAGAAAAGTAATAAACCCCTTGTACCCCGTTATTTACGTGGGCGTTACGGGACTTTTTGCGGTCGCGCTTAAAGGATTTGACTTCTCGTTCTTTTTGCCGTCGATATTGTCGGGCGGTTTAATTATCGGCGCAATCTTTATGGCGACGGATTACACCACCACTCCTAACACGAAACTCGGCAATATAATTTACTTTATCGCGTTAGGACTCGTTACCGCGGGGCTTAGAGAAGCGACGAAAATGGAAGTTACTTCGTTCGCGATATTGCTCTTAAACCTCGTCGTTCCTCTTATCGACAAGTTTATAATAAACAAACCTTTCGGTTATCAAAAGCCGAAAAAAGCAAAAGGAGGCGCGCAATGAACAAATTAGTGCATAACGTATGGTTTAAGTGTATAACCGTATTGCTTCTCATATCCCTCATATCGGGCGGACTTCTCGCGGTGCTTAACGACGTTCTCGCGGTATCCAACGAAGAACGCACGGGCAGAGCGATTAAAAAAATTTACGGCGAAGATAAAGAATATCAAGCGATTTTAGACTCCGACAACGGCGACGAAATAACCGTTTACGACTTTGGTCAAGTAGAAGAATATTTTATCGTAGACGAAACGGACAAACTCGTCCGCGCAACGGGCTATAACGGTTATAAAAACGGCACGATAACCCTTTGGGTAAAGTTTATAGAAGAAGACGGCGCGCTTAAAATAGACAAAGTTATTTTGCAATCTTACGACAAGCAAACGCTAATGAGCAAACTCGACGCTAAATACTACGAAAAATTCACGCTTAAAGACGTAACGGATAATTACTTTACTTTAGACGCGAGCGACGCGGAATACGGCAACCCCGTATCGGGCGCAACGAAATCCGCTACCGCCGGAATGAACGCCGTAAACAGCGCGATTAAATACTTAAAGGAGAACGCATAATGAAAACGAACTTCAAACAAATAGCGAAAGACGGACTTATCACGTCTAACCCCACGCTTAAACTCGTTCTCGGCACTTGTCCGACGCTCGCCCTCACCACGATGGCTATGAACGGCATCGGTATGGGACTTGCGGTTACCTTCGTATTGATTTGCAGTAACGTGATTATTTCCGCGTTAAGAAAGGTTATCCCGAACGAAGTGCGTATTCCCGCGTTCGTCCTGATTATAGCGACGTTCGTTACGATAGTAAGACTCGTACTCGATTACGCTATGCCGGACCTTTACGAATCGTTAGGCTTATACTTACCGCTTATCGTCGTAAACTGCATAATACTCGCGAGAGCGGAAAGTTTTGCGAGCAAGAACGGCGTTATCGCCTCCGCTTGCGACGGCTTGTTTATGGGACTCGGCTTCACTTGCGCGTTGACGCTTATGGGCGCGTTCCGCGAAATACTCGGAAGCGGCAAAATCTTCGGCGTAAAATTATGGAACTTCTCGATAGACTTCTTCGCGTCGAGCGCGGGCGCGTTCTTCACGTTCGCGTTATTTATCGCGGTATTCAGTATGATATCCGAAAAAATCCATAAGAACAAAAAACTCGACGACTACAAAAAACTTCTTGCGGAAAAAACCGCGGAAGCGTCGGATAACGGCGATAATACGCCCGTCGTCGCGGATAAAGACGTAAAGGAGGCAAAATAATATGGCGCAAATTATAATGATTATCGTTTCGGCAGTGTTTATAAACAACTTCGTCGTCGTGCAATTTTTAGGTATATGCCCTTTTCTCGGAGTCAGTAAAGACTTTAAGTCCGCGCTCGGAATGGGACTTGCGGTTACGTTCGTTATGACGCTTACTTGCCTTATAACCTATCCTATATATACGTATATACTCGTTCCGCTAAAAATCGAATTTATGGAAATTATAATATTTATTTTCATAATCGCGGCGATAGTGCAAATGATAGAGATGGCGTTAAAGAGATTCTCGCCGACGCTATATAACGCGATGGGTATTTACCTTCCGTTGATAACCACCAACTGCGCCGTATTAGGCGTTGCGGAACTCGTTATCGACACGGAACAAATCGCGGGACTTATAGGCATTGCGAGCAACGCGATGAATATGGGCTACGCCGTGTTATACGGATTATTCGCGGGACTCGGCTTCACCGTCGCTATCGTGATAATGAGCGGCTTGCGCGAAAAAATCGCAAGGCTCAATATCAACAAAAACCTCAAGGGCTTCCCCATAGCGATGATTACCGCTTGCTTTATCGCGATGGCGTTCTACGTATTT
Organism: uncultured Christensenella sp.; assembly: GCA_964576995.1. Lineage (GTDB taxonomy): Bacteria > Bacillota > Clostridia > Christensenellales > Borkfalkiaceae > UBA1259. The sequence continues at coordinate 8,214 of CAZNWP010000008.1, forward strand.
GCTTTAATTTAAGGAGAGAATTATGAATTATTTGATGATGGCGTCGGTAGACGTTTCTAAATTGCTTATAATACTCGGCATAGTCGCGGTACTCGCGGTGTTGTTCGCCGCGCTTATCGTGCTCGTATCCAAATTGTGCGCTGTAGAAAAAAACGAAACTGCGGAAAAGGTTCAAGAACTGCTTGCCGGCGCGAACTGCGGCGGTTGCGGTTACGCGGGTTGCGCGGACTTCGCGAAAGCACTCGCCGAAGGAAGAGCGGAAGTTAAATCTTGCGGACCTACCCCCAACGAAAACAAAGCGGCTATCGCGGAGATTTTAGGAAAACCCTTTGCGGCGGAAGAAAAGAAAGTCGCCGCAGTACATTGCGCGGGCGGCGCGATAAGCCTTGACAAGTATAAATACGTCGGCAACGAAGGTTGCGTTATTCAATCGACGTTTATGGGCGGCAAAAAGGTTTGCCCTCAAGGTTGCCTCGGCGGCGGAACGTGCGAAAGCAAATGCCCCTATCACGCGATTGCGGTTAAAGACGGCGTTGCGGTCGTCGACAATTCTCTGTGCGAAGCGTGCGGACTTTGCGTCGGTTCTTGCCCCAAACGTATTATAGATTACGTTCCCGTGTCCACCAAAGTATACGTCGCGTGCTCCACTACCTGCCGCGGAAAAGACGTTATGACGACTTGCAAATCGGGTTGTATCGGTTGCGGGCTTTGCGCTAAAAACTGCCCCGAACACGCTATTACGATGGTAGACAATTTACCCGTTATAGACTATTCGAAGTGCAGCGGTTGCAAAACTTGCGTATTAAAATGCCCCAGAAAGTGCATTAAAGAGTTTTTATAATTAAACTAATTTACTTATTCCCGCCGCGGCGAAACGTTTCGCCGCGGCGGTATTATTTGAAAACGCTTTCGCACGTAACTAAATTTTTTTCGAAAACGGTCGTATTATATTTCAAAAAGTGATAAAATACGATTAGGATAACTATCGTTTTACGGGGGAATTTTTTATGAAAAATCTTTATTAAACAAACCTTCCGTCCTTTTGCTCGCGCTATGCTCGGTTTTATGTTTCGTTACGTTTTCCGCTTGCATACAATTCGGCAACCCGACGAACACACCGTCAACCGAACCGCCCGCACAGACCGACACGATCGGAGACGACGATCCCACACCTCCGACGAGCGAAGAGGTTTCAGACGTAATACTATCCGAAGACGGAAAGACCGTTACGGGCTTAAAAGACAAAAGTATAACGCAACTCACTATATCATCGAGTTATAACGGAATTACGGTAACGGGAATAGGTGTCGAAGCATTCTTAAACTGTACTTTAGCAAGCCTTCTACCAATGCAACAAACTTTAAAACGACTTATTGCACTTACGGGTGGTATAAAAAGTAATCAAGCAAAATAACGAAAAAATATTTTTGGTTAATTTAGAAACAACTCACGCCTCTCCACGGGCGAAAATCTACCGATTTTCGCCCGTGACGTTTTTTATCTTGACAATCACTCGCGCTTATGCTAATATATACTTAACCTAAATAAACGGAGAATAAGGTTATGGAAGAGAAAATATTAAACGGCAAAAAACACGGTATGGCAGTCCTTTTAACCTGCATAGCCGTTATGTTGGTTGCGATTGCAGGAATAGTTTACGGCGCGTCGTCAATGACGGACGAGGACGTTTCGCCTATTTTCGTAATATCGCTTATCGTACTTTTAATTTCTTGGATTCCGCTTTGCGGACTTCGCGTTTTAAAGCCGCAAGAAGCGCTCGTTTTGACGCTTTTCGGCAAGTACGTCGGCACGCTTAAAGGCGAAGGCTTTTACGCCGTCAATCCGTTCTGCGTGGCGGTAAACCCCGCGGCGCACACGAAACTCAATCAAAGCGGCGACGTTAAAACGATGTCGGACGGAACGTCGGTGGTAAGCGACGGGATTAAACTCGAATTCGGAAAGTTCGCGGATAAAAAAATCTCGCTTAAAATAATGACGCTTAGCAATAATCGCCAAAAAATAAACGACTGTCTCGGCAATCCCGTCGAAATAGGCATAGCCGTTACTTGGAAAATAACGGACACGGCAAAAGCCGTTTTCAACGTGGATAACTACAAAGAATATTTATCTCTGCAATGCGACAGCGCGCTTAGAAACATCGTACGCATTTACCCCTACGACGTTGCGCCGAACGTTGACACGACGGGCGACGGCTTAGCCGACGAAGGAAGTCTCAGAGGTTCGAGCGAAATAGTCGCAAGCCGCATAAAAGACGAAATTCAATCGCGCGTGAACGAAGCGGGTATTCAAGTAGTCGAAGCACGCATAACCTATCTTGCGTACGCGCCCGAAATAGCGGCGGTAATGCTTCAACGCCAACAAGCCTCCGCAATAATCGACGCGAGAAAAATGATTGTCGACGGCGCGGTGGGAATGGTTGAAATGGCTCTCGACAGACTTAAAGAACGCGGCACAGTCAATCTCGATGAAAAAGAGAAAGCCTCGATGGTCTCTAATCTTCTCGTAGTGTTATGCGGCAACCGCGACGCTCAACCCGTCGTCAATTCCGATTTGAGATAAATAACACGCAAAAACTTACGGTAAATATAATAATATATCAGAAGTTCTTATAAAAAAGGTTTACGGAAAAACTATATTCGGTTGTTTTATCGGTGCGGCGTAGCGATATAATATCGCTACGCCGCAACTTTTATTTGCTTTTTAAGAACTCTTCTCTCGACAAAGGGTTTACCGTAACCGACTTAAAATCCGTGTACGTACAAAATCCGAGCGCGCTCTTCGGCGGCTTTTTAACGTACTTTTTAAGCGTGTACGCGATTTCCGTTTTTCCGCCGTCTCTCCCCTTACTATAATACGCGCAAATCTCCGCGGCGGTAATTAAAGCGCGATCGGTAACCGTCTTTCCCGCGCACTCGATTATAACGTGCGAAGAGTGGTAATCTTTCGCGTGAAGCCATATATCGTTTGATTTAGCGGAAAAGGTCAACTCGTCGTTTTCGACGTTGTTTCTGCCGACTTTAACCGTAAACCCGTCCACTTCGTACACGCGGTATTTTTTCGGCGCGGTTTTACGCGCTCGCGCGTTTTGTTTTTCCGCGCGTATGAGTCCCGCGTTTTGCAATTCCTCTTTTATCAACGCAACGTCCGCGACGTTCTCCGCAAGGCTTATTTCGTCTAAAACCGTATTAAGATAGTTAAGTTCGTTTTCCGCCGCTTGCTTTTGCGGTTGTTGGGCGATAAGCGTGCGCTTCGCCTTGTTGTATCGCTTATAAAACCTTTCGGCGTTTTGCGACGGCGTCATCGTCTCGTCGAGCGGTATCGTCGTCTCTTTTCCGTCGTAATAGTTTACGACGGTAACCGACTTATCGCCACGCTTGATTTTATAGATATTCGACAGTATGAGTTCGCCTTTGATTTTATCGCTCTCGCAATCTTTCGCGTCGTTTATTCTCGAGTTTATCGCGGATAACTTCTTTTTCGCTTTTTTAATCGCGGAATTGACGACCGCCGTTACGCGCTCTTTTTTCTCCTTAAAACTTTTAACTCTTTCACGCTCGGTAAAATAGTAATCTTCTGCGACGCATAGCGTGTCGAACGCCTTTATCTCGCCGCTTATTCCTCCGTACGGATAAACGAATACGTCTTTCACTTCGCCGTTTATTATCGACACGCACGGGCGTTTTTCGCCGTCGTAAATAAATTCTTTTAAGAACGTGCAAAACCCTTCGGCGGAAAACTCGCCGAACTCTTCAAAGTATTTTCTCTCAATTTCTTTCGCCGTGTCCACGGCAACGCCCGAAACGCCGCTTAAAATTTTCTCGCATAACGCGCCGTCTCCGTCGCTAAAATACGAAATAAGGCTTTCGTCTTTCGGCGATTTTTTATCGCCCGCGGGCGGCAAAACGTAATCTCTGCCGACGATAAGAGGCCGTACGCCGTTATCGAAAAAATTTACGCCGCGGTTGCCTCCCGCGACTTTGCCGTTTTCGGTTAATATTATATTGCTATATCTGCCCATAAGTTCGACGAAAAGCGTTTTCTCGCCCGCGTCGAAAAACTCCGAAGAAGCCGTAAAATCTATTTTTACTATTCTGTCGAAGTCTAAAAGCGAGATTTCGTTTATTGTGGCGGAAAGCAAGTGCTTTCTTAAAAGCATACAAAAGTTGGGCGCGGTCAAAGGACTTTCGCGCTCGGTTTCGGTAACGCCTATTCTCGGACGAGACGGGTTGACCGATATATAAAGTTTACGCGTATTTTTGCCCGTATACACGGTAAAAACGACTTCTTCGGGCGCGGGTTGAACGATTCTGTTCACCTTGCCGCCCTTAAAAATATCGTCGAGTTCTTGGCATAAATATCTCAAAGTGTAAGCGTCTTGAGGCATAAGATCTCCTTAAAAATCGTTGGGCGCGCAAAAAGTTTTGCCGTTCAAGCGATAAAGCGGACTGTCTTTTGAAAAGTTAAGCGTTATAGACGTCGCTTTAAGCCGTTGCGATTTCGCTCCGCAAGCCTTGTTAAACGAGTTGACGCCGTACTTGCCGTCTCCGACTACGGGAAAACCCTCGTGCGCCAAATGCGCGCGAATCTGGTGCGTTTTGCCCGTAACGAGCAACACGTCTAATATAGTCGTATCTTTGCGCTTTTCCTTAACGCGATACGCCGTAACGACGGGTACGCTCCCCGCGACTTTTTCGTCGGTAACGGTTACGACCGCCCTTTTTTCATCCTTAAAGAGAAAGGCTTTAAGTTCCGCGCTTTCCCTTTTAGGGCAACCGATAACTTCCGCCGTATAGTGTTTTTCGAAAGTTCTGCTTTTAAATCCGTTTATAAGTTCTCTCTCCGCGACGGGATTGCGTGCGAAAAGCATAAGCCCCGCCGTGTTTCTGTCGAGACGATGTATAAAATACGCTTCGCCGTAATTTTCTTGCACGCTCGCAAAAACCGTTTCCGACTCGTACCCGCTTTTTTTATCTATCACGATAACGTCGTCGTCGAGATAAACTTCGGTAAACTTAACCGACTTTTCGGGCGTATAATAAATGTCAACCCTATCGCCGACGTTTAACGTTACGTCGCGGGATACTCTAACGCCGTTGACTTTCACGTCTTTTTTTCGAAAAAGTTTATTAAGCGCGGAATACGACAAATCGCGCGCCGTTTCCAACGCGCATTTAGAAAGTTTTTTATTTTTTTCCGCGATAAAAGTTATCATAGCGTTTACCTTAAAAGGACTTCGGTTTATCGCCGAAGTCCTTCGTGATTTTTATTTAACGTCGACGTCCTCGTCGATTTCCTCTTTCGGTTTAATGAAGAGTAACACGACTATGCCGATTAAACACAACGTGCCTATACTTAAGAACACGACTGACCAAACGTTGTTTTCGAGCCAATGGTTATCGGGTTTAACGACTGCGGGTTTTTCGCTGATATAAACCGCCTCGGTCGAGTCTTGTTCGATTCTCACCTTTTGCGAAGAAACGGTACATTCGACTTTGTAATATCCTTTCTTAACGGGAGTAAACGTAAGTTTTCCGTCGTAAGCAAAGCCCGTCATTTCGGCGTAAGTGAAATCCTCGTTGTCGTACTTGTCCTCGTCCGCGATTTTAGATTTCGCGATTATCTCTTTATATTTGCCGTCTTTCGCTTCGGAATATAAAAGTTTATAAGAGGGGGTATAACTCGACGCTTCAACGTTAAACGCGGAGAAGGTGTATTGCGTGTTAAGATATCCCTTGCCTTGAACTGCCGCCGCCTCTACGATCATAGGCGCGTCGTCCTCTATCGTAAACTCGAATACGAATTTTTCGTACTCGTAAGTACCCGCGATCAATTCTCCGTTATCGTCCAACTTATAGAACTTGTCTTTATCCATAGCATTGTCCGCTTCGTCTTTGAACACTACGTAGAACTGATATTTACCCGCTTCGGAAAGCGTAATCGTCCAACCGTCGGTCGTTACCGTCGAGGAGGACGGCGTTCTATAATATATAGTATGCGTTAATCTTTCGTATGCCGTGTTGTCGTCGGTAACGAAACCTTTTAACGACGGAATAGTTATCTTATCGCCGAGTTTAACGAAGTGCGTTTCTTTTTCGCCGTTTACGGTGTATTCTTTTCTCGTCGCTTCGTAAACCGCTTTTTTATAAGCGTCTATCGCTTCCGATTCCACGCTCGTATTATATTTCGGCGCTTTCGTATCGCTTGCCTTTTCATACGTCGTAATTGTATAGGTTTCGACGATTTTTTCGTCTTGCATTACGTCGATTTTAACCTCGTCGTTCAAAGCGATTTTCATTTCGGAAGGGTTGTCCTCTTTACTGAAAACGACTACGCCGTCCGGAGTATCCGCGTTTTTCGCTAAGGAGAACTTTCCGCCGTTTTTGCCGAGAACGGAATATTCCGTAAACGTCGCTTTAACTTCGGAACCGTTTAACAACTTTAACTCGTTGCGCTTATTCGCGATATACGATCCGCCGAAAGCAACTCTCGCGCGCGGCGTAGCCTTTTCGGGATCTTCTTCCTTAAACATTTGTCTATAAGGACTGCCCCAAACGCTCGCGCCTTGATCGAAATACTTAAATTCCGTTTTCATACCGTCAGTCCCGAAGAACTGAAAGGACACGGTTGCGGGAGTTTTATCCTTGCCGCCTATCTTATAATAATCGGTGGTAGGCACCATCGCACTGTTTTCTATAATAGCGTGCAATTTATCGTTTGAAACCTTTAACATAAATGTATAATCGCCGCTAGTAGGATCATCAAACCACGACGAACTATCGTCGTTCACCGAAATCTTATGATTTTCGAAATCGAGTTTAATTTTAATCTCCATTTCGGTAACGTTTTCGTCGGTCTCGGCAGCGTCGGCTTTTCTCACGCCTGTTTCGAAATAAGAATCCGCTTTAACGGTTACGACGATAGATTTAACGTCGGTAATCTTAAACTCCGTCGCAAAGTCGTCTATAAGCAACTGATTTTTAATCTCGAAAGTTTGTTCGTTGTTCGCCGTAACGACGAGTCTGTCGTTTTCCGCGTCGATTTCTTTCGTTGCGGTACCGCCGAAATAATCCGTTAAAGAGAAATCCGCCTTCGCGACGTCAACGCGCATAAAAGACAACGCACACGCGAGGGACAAAATCAAAGCAACGATTAAAACACATATTTTAGAAGATTTAGCAATTTTCATAATAAGCCCGATACTCCTTATACTTCATACTGTATCTATTGTATTTTACACGAAAAACTTGCAATTGTCAATCGCTTTTAGTAAATTTTACGATTTAAGCGAATAAAAATACTTTTATTTCGTCAATCACACGATTTTTTCCTTATTCTCTCGGTGCGAACTTATTTTTTGCGCTTTTAATATAATAAAGTAAAAACTAAAAAACGGTTTTACAAATGACGTATTTTCTGCTTTTAACGGCTTTCACCGTAAGCATAGATTCGCTCGTATGCGGATTTTCGCTTGCGCTTAACAAAAACGGTAAACTAATAACGGTTGCGGTAATTGCTCTCACCGTCTACGTTATGTGTGCCGCCGCCAATTATCTCGCGGCGTTCCTCGGCGGGTTCTTAACCGAAAAGACGGCAAGCCTCGGCGGGTTAATTCTCGTTGGCGTCGGAATTTTCAATCTTATAAAAAAGGATAAAAGTACGGAATTTTCAGATAACGACACGATACGGCAATCGCTCGTAACGGGCTTCGCGGTAGGGCTCGACGGAGCGGCGGCAAACCTTTCGCTATCGCTTATGGGCGTAAACGCTTTCTACGTTCCGATAGTCATTGCGGCGATGCACGCTTTAACGGTGGCGGCGGGAATAGCGTTGTCGCAAACCCCGCTCGCGAAAAAATTCGACGAATACGACTTTGTTCCGCCCGTCATACTCGTCGCGCTCGGTTTATACAAACTGTCCGCGTTATTTTTATAACGCGCCTCCCCGCAATGGGAGGGAAAGTAATATGTTAAAGTGAAAAATTAAAAAATAAAGTTAGTCCGTCATAGTCGTCCGCAAGAGAAAAGTAGTAGTGAAAAGTGAAGAAGTGCCACGCGTAAGTAATAAATAAGACGTAATAGAGAATAGGTGAGGTATAAATCATTATTAAAATCCTAACTTTTTCACTTTTACATATTACCTAAGCGTGCCTTGCCCTTTATACGTCATTGCAAGCAAAAACACGGTTTTTGCGTGGTAATCTCGTTAGCAAGCACATTTCAAAACGCGTTTGTAATTGCGTCTCGGTTACGCTTTACTTCACCGTAACGCTATTCTCAACATATCCCCCGCGGACAACGGAACGTCGGTATAAAGTTTTAGACGTTGTTGAACGATTTTTGCGTCTGTAACCTCTTCGCCTTTTTCGTCCGTCAATTTATCGACGACGATTTGCGCTCCGAACGAGTCGGACGGAGACAATACTTCGAGCACGTCGCCCTTCTTAAATCTGTTGCGCATTTCTATAACGGCATACCCGTCTCCCGCGCTCAACACGTTCGCGATATACTTGTGCGTACCTTTGCTCTGACTGTCGTCGAAGTTCTCGGTACGGTCGTTCTCGCCTAAAAGATACGCGGTAGTAAATTCGCGATGGGCGGTCTTTTCTAATTCCGCTTTATATAAAAGGTTGTTTTTATAACTTTCGCCGTTTGCGTAAAAGTCGTCCAACGCGCGACGATACGCGTTGATAACCGTCGCGAGGTAATACTCGGACTTCATTCTGCCCTCTATCTTAAACGAGCACACCCCCGCGTCGACGAGTTCGCCTATATAATCTATAAGACATAAATCTTTACTGTTTAGTATATAAGAGCCGCGCTCGTCTTGCTCTATCCGCATAAACGCGCCGTCAGAACCTCTTTCGCGAATTTCGTAATTCCATCTGCACGCTTGAACGCATTCTCCGCCGTTAGAACGTCTACCCGTTCTGTAATCGGATAAGAGGCATCTGCCGCTATACGATATACACATCGCGCCGTGAATAAACGTTTCTATTTCGAGGTCGGGCACGGCGAGATGAATTTCTCTTATTTCTTTAAGCGACAATTCTCTGGCGAGGATAACGCGTTTTACACCTTGTTTATGCCAAAACTCCGCCGCCTTATAATTTAACGTATTCGCTTGCGTAGACAAATTAACGGCAAGGCTCGGCGCGACGTCTTTTGCGCACGCTATTAAACCCGAATCGGATATAATAGCACCGTCGACTTTCGCTCTTTCTAAAAACTTAAAATAATTTTCCGCCTTTTTTATATCGTCGTTTTTGGCGAAGATATTGACGGTAACGTAAATCTTCTTATTTTGCGAATGATAAAATTCGACGGCTTTTTCGATTTCTTCTTCGGTAAAGTTCCCTGCCATCGCGCGAAGCGACAACGCCTTGCCGCCTATATACGCCGCGTCCGCACCGAAGTACGCCGCCGTTTTAAGTTTTCCGTAATCCCCCGACGGGGCTAAAAGTTCCACTTTGTTCATCTTAGTTTTTCCGCAATGCAAAATCCGTCCTCCACGTCGAAAACTATTTCGGTTTTAAAGTTTTCGTCGCGTTTTAGGTCTTGCAAAAAGTTTTCAATGCTCCGTTTTATCGTATTGTGTTTTTTCGGCGCGTCGCCCGTTACGTAACCGTGAAAAGCAACGTCGTCGGCAAACAACACTCCTCCCGCTTTCAAGGCGTCTTTAAGGTACGGCAAGTATTCGTAATAATGCCCCTTAGGTCCGTCGAGAAAAATAAGGTCGTATTCGCCCGTCAAAGCGGGAATAATTTCCGAAGCGTCGCCTACGAATATTTTCGCGCGGTTATCCACTCCGTATTTTTTATAGTTCGACTTCGCTTCGGAAGCGAGGTTTTCGTCTATCTCTATCCCCGTCAACTTGGCTTTCGGGTTTTTAAGCAGCAACGCCGCGCCCGTAAGTCCGACGTTCGTCCCCACTTCCAAAATTTTTTCGGGGTGTTCTCTTTCGGTTATCTTAACTAACTCGTCGAACGTATCGGGGCGCAGTACGGGATTGCCGTTTAACCGCGCGCGTTCCCGCTCGGCTATAAGCGAATCAAAAAGTTCCAAATCACACCACCATAACGACGGGAACGATCATCGGATTTTTCTTCGTTACCTTAAAGAGATAGTTTTTAAGGTTTCTCCTTATAATGCCCGACAATTCCGCCTCGTCGCGAAGTTGACGCAAATCCGTCTGGTTAAGCAAATTGGTAAGGTTTGCTTTCGCCTCGTTTATCATATCGTCGGTTAAAACGAGACCTTTGCCGATAATCTCCGCGGAAGAAAGTCGCGCGGAATATTCGTCCACCGCCACGACGGCAACGACGAGCCCGTCGACGGATAAATGTATTCTGTCGCGAAGCACGAAACTGTCCGCGCCGTCAATGCCTACGCCGTCCACGAATCGCGAACCCGACGGAAATTTATCGCCTAATTTAACGTCTTTTTGCGAAACCGTTACCGTATCGCCTATGTCCGCAATCACGATATTGCTTTCGCGCATACCGAGACTTGCGGCAAGCCGCGCGTGTTTTTTAAGGTGGCGATATTCGCCGTGAACGGGAATGAAAAACTTAGGCTTTACGAGAGTATGAAGAGTACGAAGTTCGCCTCTGCACGCGTGCCCCGAGACGTGAATGGGTTCTAAACTTTCGTAAATAACTTCCGCGCCCAAGCGATAAAGGTTGTTTATTACGCCGTAAATCATTTTTTCGTTACCGGGGATAACCGACGCCGATATAACCACCGTATCGTTCTCGCCTATTTTAACCTTATTAAATTCTCCGCAAGCCATACGCGTTAACGCGCTCATAGGTTCGCCCTGCGTGCCCGTCGAGACGATAACCAATTCTTCGTCTTTAAAGTTCTTGCTCTTTTCGACGTCGACTATCAGTTTATCGGGTATAACGAGTTCGCCTATTTTGTCGGCTGCGTCGGCAATGTTAATCATACTTCTGCCGGAGAAAGCGACTTTTCGCTTATACTTGACTGCAAGATCCAAAATCTGCTGTACCCTGTGCACGTTAGAAGCGAACGTCGCGATAATGAGACGACGTTTAACGTTATCCGCGAACACGTGATCGAGCGTGTCTTTAACGACTTTTTCGCTCATAGTGTTGCCCTCTATTTCTATATTTGTAGAGTCCGCCATCATCAAGAGAACGCCCTTTTCGCCGAGTTCGGAAAATCTTCTTAAATCGGTAGTATCCCCGCTTACGGGCGTGTAGTCGATTTTGAAATCGCCCGTATGCAAAACCACGCCGACGGGAGTCGTAATAGCGAGCGCGACGGCACCCGCGATAGAGTGATTGACGTTGATAAATTCCACGGTAAAGCAACCGAGTTTAACCACGCTATGCGGTTTAACGCAGTTAAGAGTCGCGTTATTTATTTTACGTTCTTTAAGTTTGTTTTCAATTAAAGTAAGCGTAAGTTTAGTTCCGTATACGGGCACGTTGAGTTCGTCTAAAATATACGGCAGTCCGCCGATATGATCTTCGTGTCCGTGAGTTATCACGATACCGCGAATTTTACTCTTGTTCTGAGAGAGGTAAGTAACGTCGGGGATAACGAGATCCACGCCTGGCATATTATCGCCGGGGAACGTAAGTCCCGCGTCTATAACGATAATATCCTTACCGAACTCCAAGGCGGTCATATTTTTACCGATCTCGCCTACGCCGCCCAAAAATCTGACTTTAAGTTGCTTGCCGTCTTTTTCTTTTTTCTTCGGCAAAGCGACGGGCTTTTCGTCCGTCTTTTTAACCTTGCTTGCCGCCGTTTTAGGCGTAGCGGAAGCCTTGCCCGATTTTTCCGTTTTTTTAAGCACCGAAACGGACGCTTTCGGATCCGAAGCGTTTTTCTGATTTTTCTTCAATTTAATACTCCTTGACGTCTGTCGATATCGCCGACGTGAGATAACGGCGAAAAATAATATATATAACCCGCGCGTATCGGCGAGTAAAATTCGATTAAAAAAATAAGCGTAGATATATTTTACCATTTTTTTATAAAAAAGTAAAACGTTATCGCGCGGCGGGCAAAACAAATTCGCGAAAATACCGTTAAATCGCTTGAAAAAAAAGTCGTATAATAGTATAATGTATTTTAAGCGGGAAAACCGCACCGATAATATCTATATAAGGAGTTTTACAATTATGCGAGTTTACAACTTTGCAGCAGGTCCTTCCACCTTGCCTCTTCCCGTACTCGAAGAAGCAAAGAAAGATCTTCTCGACTACCAAGGCACGGGTATGAGCATTACGGAGATGAGCCACAGAAGCAAACCGTTTATGGCGGTAAACGCCGAAGCGAACGCTCTTCTTCGCGAACTTATGAATATACCGGACGAATACGCGGTACTGTTCGTACAAGGCGGCGCGTCGCAACAGTTTGCGGCAGTCCCCCTCAACCTCTTGAAAAACGGAAAAGCCGATTATATCGTAACGGGCAACTTTGCGGGTAAAGCCTACGAAGAAGGCTTAAAATACGGCGATATGGCGATAGCGGCTTCGAGCAAAGAAGCGGGATTCACCTATATTCCCGACGTGAAGAACGTTAAATTCCGCGACGGAATAGACTACGTGCACACCACCTACAACAACACGATTTTCGGAACGCGTTACACCGAACTGCCCGAAACGACGGCAACCCTCGTTACGGACGCCAGTTCCTGCATTTTATCCGAAGAAATAGACGTAAAAAAATTCGGACTAATCTACGCGGGCGCGCAAAAAAACATAGCCCCCGCCGGACTTACCATAGTAATAGTTAAAAAAGATTTAATCGGTAACGCAACGTCTATTTGCCCGACGATGCTTAACTACGCGGTGCAAGAAAAAAACGACAGTATGTATAACACGCCGCCGTGCTTCCCCATATATATGGCGATGCTCGTTTTTAGATGGTTAAAAGCCCTCGGCGGAGTAAAAGCGATACAAAAAATCAACGAAGAAAAAGCCGCGCTTTTATACGACTTTATCGACAACTCCAAACTTTACAAAAACAACGTGAACGTGAAAGATCGTTCGCTTATGAACGTTCCGTTCGTCTGTCCGACGGAAGAACTCAACGCGAAATTCGTAAAAGAGGCGGCGGAAAACGGACTCGTTTCCTTAAAAGGACACAGACTCGTCGGCGGAATGAGAGCGTCTATATACAACGCAATGCCGATAGAAGGCGTTAAATCGCTTATAGAGTTTATGAAGAAATTCGAAAGGGAGAATATCAACTTATGAAAAACGTTCTCACCTTAAACAACATAAGCCCCGTAATAAACGACGTATTCGACGCAACGTACAACGTCGCGAGCGACGCGACTAACCCCGTCGGAATAATGCTCCGTTCCTTTAAGATGCAAGGCTACCCCGTCAGCCCCGAAACGATCGCGGTGGCAAGAGCGGGCGCGGGAGTCAACAATATCCCCGTAGACGAATACGCTGAAAAAGGCATAGTGGTATTCAACACCCCCGGTGCGAACGCTAACGCGGTTAAAGAACTCGTAATCGCCGCTCTTCTTTTAGGATCGAGAAAAATAGCGGATTCTATTAAATGGGTAGACACGCTGAAAGGCAAAGGCGAAGAAGTATCTAAACTCATCGAAAAGGGCAAATCTCAATTTGTAGGCAGAGAAATCGCGGGCAAGAACCTCGGAGTAATAGGACTCGGCGCGATAGGCGCGCAAGTGGCGAACGCCGCTTTAGGTCTCGGAATGAACGTATACGGTTACGATCCGTTTTTATCGGTAAACGCCGCGCTTAAACTGTCGAGACACGTAAACGTCGTGAAAGAAATGGACGACGTAATAAAAAATTGCGATTATATCACCGTTCATATCCCCTATATCGCGAACCAGAATAAAGGCTTTATCAACGCGGGACTCATTCGCAAAATGAAAAACGACGTAGTAATAATAAACTGTGCGCGCGGCGAACTCGTCGATAACGCGGATATAATCAAGGCGACGGAAAACGGGAAAGTATCGAGATATTTTACCGACTTCCCCGCGGACGAACTTATCGGCGCAAAGAACGTAGTTTGCACTCCGCATATCGGCGCAAGCACGCCTGAAGCGGAAGACAACTGCGCGGTAATGGCGGCGAAAGAATTAATCGACTATATCGAGAACGGTAACATAATAAATTCCGTAAACTACCCCAACTGTTCGATGCCGAGAACGACTGCGTTAAGGCTCGTCATATTGCATAAGAACGTAGCGAACATACTCGCGAAAATCACGGGCACGGTCGGAAGCGAGGGCGTAAACATAGCGCACCTTTCCAACCAATCCAAGGGCAACTACGCGGTAACTATGATAGACGCCGACACGGACGTAACGTCGAACGCGGTTTCGCAAATAGAGCGTCTCGACGGAATAATAAAAGTCCGCGTAATAAAATAACCGCTCGCACGTTCGTATGCCCGTATGCGTGTATGCACGTATGAATATATGAACGCACGAACAAATATAATAAACGAAAGTGAATAGTGTAAAAGTATCGTAAATAACGATTGCGATTATCACCTATTCACTTTTTTTTGCTTTTTATTTACGTATGCCCCGCCCAACGCGGTACTCACCCATACGTCATTGCGGACGATTACGCCGCACCTTGCGGTGGGAGTGTTATACGTGCATATATGCAATTCGTTTGCACTATCTTGTCCTCCGCGCAAGGCGTATATAGCAAAAAGTTCGGCATAAAGCCGAACTTTTTGCAATCTATATAAATTTCCTTTTGACTTTGACGCTTCTTCCTTTTAGCGTCGCAACAATATAAGCGTAATTATATTATTTCCTAAATATTCCCTTGATCGAAGCAATAAGCGCGGCAAACGAATATTTCTTGATAACGAACCATACGATTGCAAAACCGCCGATACCCGCAACGGCAACGCTACCGATAACTATACCTGCAACCGCTCCGCCGGATAAACCGCCGTCGTCGTCCTTAGTAGACTCGGACGGTCCTTCCGCGGGATTATCACCCGACGGATCCGTAGCGGGCGCGGAAATTTTTTCTATCTTCAAATCGGTTATTTCATTACCCGCTTCGTCGAAATGCTTACCGCAAACCGAACAGTCCTTGTGTCCTTTAACTCCTTCCGCTTCCGTCGTGGCGGCAACTTCGTTTATCCACTCGCCGAACGTATGCCCCGCGCTAATCGTTAAATCGGTTATCTCGTTACCGTCGTTATCGAAATGCTTATTGCAATACGAACAATCTTTATATCCTTTCGTTCCGTTCTCGGTACAAGTCGCGGGAACTTCGTTTATCCACTCGTCGAAATCGTGTAAATGCGGTGCTTCGAGTTTAGGCATTTCGAAGGTAATCGAGTATATTTCATTGCCGAAGAGGTCTACGTCAGGATCAACCTTAATCGCGTTGCCGTAACCTTCGAGCGTGAAATTTTGCAAGGTCATATTATCCGCGAACGCGTAACCGCTCTCAATCTTTACGAAAACGTGCAAGTAATAAACCGTATTGGAAGTCAACCCACTAAAAACTTTCGTTCCGCCGTCGATTTGCTCCGTTACGTAAGGATTGAGAATACTCTTCGATACTCCTTCACCGTCTAATGCAACGGAAATACTATCGTAAATGCAATATTCGTAATTACTCAACACAATCTTAACGTTTTCAATCACAACGGGTTTAACGTAGCCACATTCTCTGCAGAAGTTGCGCCCTTCTTGATAAACGTGTTCTTTTTCTTCGACGATCATCTCACATACGGAACAACGTTTATAATAGCAAGACTTGCTTGGCGTATAGTCTTTCTCCAACGTGTGAACGTGATTTTCGCCGAGCGGATGAGACAAGTCTACGACGACGGTAACGGAATATCCGTCCGCACTTACGATTAGAGATTCAATCGTCGCCGCCTTATCGTCAACGGTAACCGTAACGTTGCTTTGTACTATATCGTAGAAAGTATAACCGTCTTTCGCGGTGAGTTTAATTATCGCGCGATAATGCCCGTTAATCACAAATTGCTTGGTAACGTCGTTAATAACCGCATCATTCAAATAGAACTTGCCGTCAATATCGGCGTTATGATCTCCGTCGAAAGCAATTTTCGCGTTTCCCACCGTCTCGTCTTTCGTGTAACCCGTGATTTTAATTTTAACCGTTTCTATTTTGGTTATAGAACTCGCGCCTTGTAATAACGGAAGTTCGAACACCGCGTAATCTTTATTTATAAGCGACTTTGCGGTTATCTTATTTTCGCCGACCGACAAGGTAAATTTATCCGCCGTAATACCGTCTTTATAATCGTAATGCGTATCGTGTTCGGAAAGTCTGACGAACAAATAATACTGCTTATTCGGCATCAATCTGCCGCTAACGATTTTAGCGTCCACGTTATCGAAATCGTCCGATAAAGAGAGATAAAACGCCTTGCCGTAATCGCCGTCAATATTCAAATTTATAACGCTCGTACTCGTATTAACGTTAATACTACTGTTTGCAGGGGCTTCGAGCGAATATCCGATAATCGTGAACGCACCGTTCTCTATCGTTAAGGTACGAACGTATCCGCAAGTACCGCAATCGCAATCGTTCTCCCCGCTAAAATCGTGCGCTCCGCGGTCGAATATCGCGTGGCAAGTACAAACCTTATAATGTTCGGTTTCCGTTTTTTCGTAAGAATCGCTGCTATGCTCGTGATTTTCGGCAAGGCTCGGCAAGTAATAAGTTGCTTCGACGTAACTTCCGCCGTTAGAAATCTTAAATTCGTCGAGCGTTAAACCCGTTATACCCGTAAAGGAAAGATCTTCCGCCTTAAACCCGTAGAACGTATAACCTTCGGGCGCGATTAATTTAAATTTAACTTTATGTACCGCGTCGGCAGTGCCTTTGAAAGGATTGTTATCCTTATCCATCGTAACAAACGAACCGGAAGCGTTTAGTTGATAAAACTCCGTATCAACGGTAGGTGTAACCGTGTTAGTCGTTGCCGCTGTAACCGTGAAAGCGTTAGGGTTATTACCGGCAGTATAACCGCTCAACTCGTATTGAAGTTGAGGAACGGTTGCAATCGTGCTCGTGCCGGTTATAACGGGCAGTTTAATCGTGATTACTACATTATCCGATTTATTTGTAATGGCGTATATCGTACCGCTTACGCCGTTTATCTTGATAGAATCTTTAGTAATCGACGTATAGCCAACCTTTGAATCGGTACGTTTTAATTCCACGTGAAGATAATAATCTTTATACGGCATAAAGTAAGCGTCGCTTTCGTTAGTTAAATAACACTCACTCTTTTTATCATTTGAGTTCGTTGAAAGATCTTTCGTATTTATCGTAAGTTGACCTCTGTCCGTCAACTCAACTGAAAAGTCGCTTACTTTTTTATTAAGACCGTAACCGCCCACTATTAACTCAATCGGGAGAATACGCTTATAATCACACCCGTCCGCGTTACACGTATCGTCGTTATCGTCGTCATACGTATGGGGGATTTTCGAAATATTCAACTCGTATTCATCTACCGCGTTCTTATTTTCGGAATCGAGATCCTTATCGCAAACGGAACAACGGTAATGCGCTTTCCTTCCGAATTTATAACAAGTCGCGGGTGTTTCGGGTATCAAATCGCCGTAAGTATGCTCGTATTCAACGACTACTTCTTTTTCGTTGCCCGACTTGTCGACGGCGAGAATATATTTATCCGCTTTATCCGACAAATCGAGTTTGAACTTGTTATCCGCGTCGAGAGTTTGAGTTACGCCGTTTACTTTGACGTAATCTAATTGGTAGTCGTTAACGGTTACTTCTATTTCGTCGCTCGTTTCGCAATATATAGTTTTAGTTACCGTAATTACGGGGGCTACTTTATCTTCCCATTTAGCGGTTAAAGTGAGATTGCTCGTAAGCGTTTTATTAAAGTCGTATTTAGTATCGCCGTCGTACCAACCCGAGAAAGTATACCCATCATAACTCTCGGCTGACGGCGCGTTTTCCGGTTGATCCGGCGCTTCGGGAGCAACCATTTTGCCAATACTCGTTTTGGCTTTCGCATAGACAACGCCGTCGTTCAAAAACGTAATTTTCTTGTCGCCAAGAGAAAGAGTCTTTTCACCATTATTTCCATACTTAATCGTTTCTAAATCAAAATAATAGAGTCCGCCTATTACAGTCATATTACCCGACATTTCAACATTTTTTATTACAGAAGGCGTTTCGCTCGTAGAATTAAGGGTTCCTGCCCCTGAATTTGCATAAACAGAAGAAATGGTACCACCGTTAGCGTATACGTTGGCTTTACCGCCACTCCACGAACAATCAGGCATACTTATCTCAACGTTACAGATGCCGCCTTTCGGTAAAGTGTCGGTATGCGTAGCAGTCGGGTTGCTATCAATAACCATCAACTCCGTATAAGATTCGTGTCCTTTAACTTGTAGCGACTTGTTATCACCCCCGCTAAGCACGTGTCCGTTTAAATCAAGTATAACGAAATTCCCTTCTTTAGCAATAGTTAAATAATCGGTAAGCGTTATATCCGCCGTCAGTTTTACGCTATAACCGTTATCCACGGCTGTTTTCATATCTTCTTTGCTTGCAACTTGTTTACCCCAAACCGCGGTTAAGGTTAAATCGGTGGTTAACAAATCCGTGAAATCGTATAAAAGCCCCGTCTTTGCATTTTTATCGTACCAACCCCAAATCTCGCAACCTTCTTTCGTAGGTCCTTCGGGCGCAATCGCTTTAACGTTGGCTTCTACTACTTGAACGGCGTAATCACTTCCTCCGTTTTTATAGGTTATCTTTTTACCGTCTATCGTAACCGACTTTTTACCACTTACCTCCTCAATCCCGTTTCCGTAATATACGCCGCCGGCAACCGTACCGCCGTTAGCAGAACGTAGTCCGCCCTTAAAATGAGTCGTTGCGTTTCCAAAATACGATATACGAGAATAGTCCGTTCCGAGTTGAACTTGTTCTGTAACCGTTCCGCCGTTTGCAAACAAAATAGCGGGGTTTTTGCCATTCGGAGATTCTTCTTTATGCGATATTATTATTTCGTTTTTTATAACGCCGCCTTTCGGTAAAGTAGTGTCGGTATGCGTAGCGGTCGGGTTGCCGTCTTTTATTATAAACGACGTGCACTCCTCCGCCGTTGCGCCGTTCACGGTTATTTTGCTTCCGCTAAGAACGTGCCCGTTAAGGTCTAATTCTACGGTTTTCTTGTAAACTTCGACTTCACCGTCAAGATTTATATCGTTTATAAGTTTAACTCTGCCGCCGTTAGCGAATACCTCTTTTAAGTCCTCCGCAGAATCGACTTCTTGAATCGCGCCGAGAACGTTTTCGTCGACCGTCGCTATCATTTTAATTTCAGACAACTGCATTAAATTCCAGTCGTCGGAAGATGAAGACGTACTACCTGTTCCGCCTTGCCGACCTGTAAAGTCGAATTTATAATATAGATACGGGGTATTATTCGTAAAGGTAAATTCTTTCCACTCATAATTTTCCGCAGGTAATTCGGTATTATCCGTTTTCTCGTCGATTATAACCCAGTCGGAATTATCGTTTTTGCCGTAAAGAGTCCAATCGCTCGGATTTCTACCAGAATAATCTTCGGTATCGTTACCCGTGCAAAATGAGTAGCCCGTAACCACCGTGCTAATATCGTCGGCTTTTAACGTAATCGAAGGTATGCTATCTTCTTTTATTTGTATGCAATACTTCGTGTTTACGTCTCCGTCGTATAAATTATAATATTCGGGTTTACCTTTGTTTTTCGTACCGTCCACGACGGTGAAAGTCGGCGTAACCGTAGGCGGCGTCGCTCCCTCGTCCGCTTGCAACGGGTTTACGTTTATCCCGATAACGGCTAAGCCTGCCGTTAACGCGAGTGACACGCAAAGTGTTAACGTGAATAATTTCTTTACCGTTTTAGTCATATCGTTATCCTATAAAATTTATTTTATATCATCGGCTTGCCTTTGCCCGCCGTGTCTACCTCGTTTATCAATTTCCGTCATAAATAATCAATCAACCATTATTTTCAATAAAAAAAATTCAATCAATCAATCATAAATATGCTTAAAAAAATATAAGTGTTAAACTGCCGTTTTTTCTTTTTACCTTGCCCCTTATACGTCATTACGGTGCTTGCGTACGGTGCAACGAATTGCCTTTATGCGTATTAACACGCCCACCGCAAGGTGCACAACGACGGAAAAAGAACGAATGTCGCTTCAAGAAAATATTTCACTCTTTATTTAAATCAAGCATTTTCGGATTGTACGATTTTACGAGTTTCTCTTTCTTTTCTCGCAGCCAACTTTTTATTTGTTTTTCTCTCGCTATTGCGTCCTCTACGCTTCCGCACTCTTCAAGCATTATACATTCCGTCGCTTTATATCTTAACGTAAACCCTTTTATTACGCCGTTTTTATGTTCCGCAACGCGCCTTTCTATATCGTTCTTTGCTCCTACGTACAAAGTCTTACGACTTTTATTCGTCATAATATAAACGTAATAACTCTCTTTTCACATTTTCTTTTTACCCTACCCGCGCAAAACCTTTGCGTTTATTGTGCGGGCGGGACGTTTTGAGGTTTTTCGTTATTCCCCTTTGACGCTTGCTCGATAAACATTTTTAACGAGCCCTTTAACACGTTTATCTGCGCTTTCAAATAATACTCGTCGTCAAACATTGCGTAATGCACGCACGCGCGTATCAGTATAAAAACAAACGAAACGATCATGGTATACGATATACCGAGTTTCGGTTCGAGTTGCTTTGCGTATTCCGTATAACGGACGTTTACCCCTTCGAAAAACTTCTTGCCGTATTCTATATACTTCGGATTAGTGTATATCTGGTACATTAGGCGGTATTTCTTGCCGTGATTCTTCTTCGTCCAATAAGGAACTTCGTCGATAAACCGCCCGAGTTCGTTTACGTCTTTCGGCGCGTTCGCCATAAAGTCGTCCTCTACCTTACTCATACAATGTTCCGTCGACTGTATTATCAAGTCGTCCAGACTGTCAAAATAATTGTATATTACGCCCGAAGCCATATTGCAATACTTTCCGAGCCCTTTTATCCCCACGTTGTTTAAGCCGTATTCCGCATAACATTCGAAACACTTCTCCATTATTTCTATTTTTCTTTTTTCATGAAGATCCTCGTTGATTACTCGCATATTTTCATCTCTCTCCAATTTAGTCCGTAAGTTTTACGATTTTTTTCTATCGTATTTTTCGCGCTTTTATCTAACAATTTTGAGTTCGTTTTTTTACTTAAACCCTTCGCGGATATACGTTCCGCCATATTACATTCGTTTATATGATTAAGCAATCATATTGTAACATAAACTTTCGGTATTCGCAACCTTTTTCACGCCTTTTTCGGATAAATTAAATTTAAATATTTATTTCTCGGTATTTGTCCGTACGAATAACATAAATATATTGTATTCGTCCGCACTTTTACTAAAATATTCGTATACGTGCGCACTTATGCAAACAACTTCGTATTCACCCGTAAGGATTTCACCTCGCGGTGAGCGGGCGTGCAGACGCTGTGCGCAAGTAAAAAATAAGACGTAACGGTGAAGAGGTGTGGTATATAAAATTATTATCGTAATCCGTTCTTTTTCGCTCTTTACTTAAACTCCGCGGCGCGGCGATAGTTTTCTATCGCCGCGCCGCGGAACATTATTTTTTCTATTTAGTTTTGCCTTATATCGCGCGTACCGCTTTTCGTTTTAGCGTATCGCGGGTTTCGACTTATAAGTTATACCCTATATTGATTGCGTTCAAGTTTTTCTCGAACAATTCGGGGTGTTTCGCCGAAACGACTTTTTTAAGCGTTTCTTGCATATTCTCAGTAGAAAAGCCCGTCTCTTTCAATATCTTGCCCATTATTATCATATTCGCAAGCGTGGGCGTTCCCGCGTCCGCGGCAAGGCGAGTTGCGGGAATATAAAAGGTTTCTACGTCCGTACGCGTTACCTTTCTTTCTATAAGAGTGCTGTCGATAAATATCTTCGCACCCTTTACCGCCGCGTTCTCGAATTTATCGAGCGACGGCAAGTTCATACACACGAGAACGTCGGGATTAGAGACGATAGGCGAACCTACCGCTTCGTCGCTTATTATTACGCTGCAATTTGCCGTGCCTCCGCGCATTTCTGGTCCGTACGACGGAAGCCAACTAACTTGCTTGCCGTTCATAAGTCCGTTATACGCCAAAAACTTTCCCGCAAATAATACGCCTTGTC
>CAZNWP010000009.1:0-28524 GCA_964576995.1 uncultured Christensenella sp.
CGCGCGCGAGCATAGGCTTTAATAAGTTGCCCGCGTCCATCGCGCCGTCCGTTTTACCCGCGCCGACTATCGTGTGCAGTTCGTCTATAAACAATATAATGCGTCCGTCGCTATTTTTAACTTCGTTTAGTACCGCTTTTAAGCGTTCTTCAAATTCGCCGCGGTATTTCGCACCCGCGATAAGAGAGCCCATATCGAGCGAAAAAATAGTCTTACTTTTTAACGCTTCGGGAACGTCTCCGCTTACTATACGTTGTGCAAGTCCTTCGGCAATAGCCGTTTTACCTACGCCCGCTTCGCCGATTAAAACGGGATTATTTTTCGTTTTACGCGATAAAATCAAAATAACGTTTCTTATTTCGTTATCTCTCCCGATAACCGGATCTAATTTATTGGCTTTCGCGCGTTCCACCAAATCCGTTCCGTATTTTTTTAGCGCGTTATACGTATTTTCGGGGTTTTGATCGGTTACACGTTGATTACCTCTTACCTTTTTAAGTTGTTCTAAAAAAACTTTCTCGGTAAGCCCCGCGCGCGCAAAAATCTCTTTTACAACGGGTTCGGGATTTTTTATTATACCGAGAACGATATGTTCGACGGATATAAACGCGTCGCCCATTTCTTGCGAAGATTTTTCCGCGGCGGTAAACGCCTTGTCTAATTCCGCGCTTAAATACAACCCGTTTACGTTTGCTATTTTGGGAAGTTTTGCAATTTCGTCGTTTATATCTTTTAATATCGTTTTAACGCTTTCGTTGAGGTTTGCACCCGACAAAAGTTCGCCGATTAAACCGCCGTCTTGATTTATAAGCGCGTTTAATAAATGCAATTGCGTTATTTGTTGATTTCCGTTTTCTACCGCAAGTTTTTTTGCGTCCTCTATCGCGTAAAGCGAATTTTGTGTAAATTTTTCAAAATTCATATCGTACCCTCCTTTATGTTTTAGCACTCTAAAATTAAGACTGCTAATTTTCATTTACTTATATTATACACAAAAAATTAGCACTGTCAAGCGTTGAGTGCTAATTTTTCAAAATTTCAGTAAAAAATATTAAACCTATTAAGGAGAGTCTAAATAAAAAGATAGTTATTCCGTTATTTCGGAAAGTTCTACGACTTTCGTAATAACGTCGACGTATTGAATGGTGAACGCGACGTTAAGACGAGTGTTTTTCACCGTGCAAAATGTTTTATACACACCCTCTATTTTAACGACGTGCGTTTCGGTTTTAGTTTTTGACTTTTTAAGCGTTACGGTAACTAAGTTGCCGCTTTTATACATTTTTTCGACGCGATTTCTTACCTCGTCGACGCTTTCGGGTTTTACAAAATTTTTAATTGCCATTTGTCTTTTATCCGTTTTAATCGTTGTTTATATATATTGTATCAAAAAAATAAAATAATTTCTAACGAATAAACGAAAAAATTCGACAAAAATTTTATTTTTCGGGTAAAATTTTTATCGTTATATATTGTGGAAGCCTTGACCGTACACTTCGTTTGCGTCGCAAACGATAACGAACGCGTGTTCGTCGAGTTGTTTTACCCAACTTTTAAGGCTTACTATTTGGTTGTTTTTTACGCAAGTCATAATTACGCCCTTTTCGGTTTTCGTATACATTCCCTCGCCTTTAATAAGCGTTACGCCGCGCGGACTGTGGTGAATTAAGTAGTCGGATATTTCTTCCGCTTTCGTCGTTACGATATAACAAAGTTTAGATTTAGTGAAACCCATTACGACGAAATCGCTTATCTTCGCGCTGACGAATATCAATATTAACGCGTACAAGATGTTTTCGATATTTTTCAAAACAACCGCACCTAAAACGACGACGAGCCCGTCAAGCACCGCAACGTGCGCGGCAATAGTTAAAAACGGCAAGACGTTATGCGTTATTCTGCCGAGAAGTTCCGTTCCGCCGCTCGACGTTTCGTATTTGATAAAAAGACCTATGCCGACGCCTTGCAATATACCGCCGTAAAGAGCCGCGAGAATTTTATCGTCAGTTATGAGTTCGACGTTTCTAAAACAAAAAGTAAGCAATTCGGTAGTTAAACTGAGAGTTGCGGTGGTTATAAAACACCTTAGAATAAACCGCCAACCCATAAGCCTAAATCCGAGTATCAAAATAGGCAGGTTTATAAGAAAAATAAACAAACCCGCGGGCAATCCCGTTACTATGTTGATAAGAGACGCCGCGCCCGACACTCCTCCGCCGACAATCTCGTTAGGAATTAAAAACAACGTTAGCGACGAGGAATAGCAAAGACAACCGATAATCATAAATACGTATCGATTAATTTCCGTTTTAACATCGATTTTTTTCTTTTCCATAAGTTATTCACCTATTATCATTTCCGCCAACCATTCTCCGCACGCACCTCTAATATATAAACTTGCGGGTTTTAACGCATCGATTAACGCTTTCTTATTTAACGCAACGCCATCTAATTTATTTTCCAATTCTTTTATCGGTAATAAAGAGAAGAAATCGCCCGTAATTCTCGCGTTTTTTATAACTCCGTTTTCCGTATCGAAGTTAACGGCAACCGTTCCGCACGGAAAACGCCGCTCCACCTTATTTTTTCCTACGGGCGAACGTCCGACGTTCCAATTATAAGTGGAGTATTTTTCGTTTTTAAGTTTTTCGATAGCCGAAATATCGTTTTTCGTCAAGACGTATTCTTCTTTGTCTTTTTTGAAAAACTCGCAAAGCCCGCGTAAAAAATCGTCCGCGGACATTTTAACCGGTAAGCAATCGTATATATTCGTTACCCTCGCGCGAACGGATTTTATCCCCTTACTCTCTATCTTTAATTTATTCGGCTTTAACGCGTTAGACAAAACCGACATATCAGTATGAAAAAGCAACGTTCCGTGGTGCATAATTCTACCGTCGTAAACGGTTTGCGCGTTACCCGAAATTTTCTTCCCGTCCACCGTTATATCGTTGCGACCCGAAAACTCCGCGTTTACGCCGAGAGTTTTTAGATATTCTATAACTGGTGCGGTGAACTTTTTATAGTTGTCGACGGTCTCGTCGTGCGGAGCGATAACGGTGTAGTTTATATTTTCAAGGTCGTGATAAACCGCGCCCCCGCCCGTCATACGCCTTACGACTTTTATATCGTGAGAATCGGTATACGCAAAATTCACTTCAGAAAAAGCGTTTTGATTGACGCCGATTATAACCGCGGGCGCGTTCCTCCATAAATAGAAAAAGTAACCGCCCTTAACTTTTAAGAGATATTCTTCGGATGCAAGATTAAAATACGCATCGTGATTTTCGTGAGTCAAAAATACAAATTTATCCATAGATTAAATAATAATACAGTCAAACGAAAAAAGCAAGCGATTAAACGCTTTATAAACGCATTTTTTAAAAGAAAAAACGATACGACGAACAATCTAATTATCCGTTCGATAAAGGTTTTTTCGTTAAAATTCGAGTTTTTTGCCTTTTTTAAGTTTTTTTCAATGTAGAATGTGATAAAATATAAACGTAACCATCAAGGAGGGACGAAATGAAAAAATTTCTCAAAATAATAACTACGGCTTTATTGGCTCTCACTATCGTGTTAAGCGCGGCGGCTTGCTCGTTTATAAATACGGAAAGTACTAATTCCGGCAACAACTCGACGGGTAACGGACAAACGACTCCCGTTCCCGACAACGGAATTACGAGCGGCGGTTCGACTAACGGATATTCTTCGACAAACGCGCTCGAACAAGCCAGCAATTCAAGTGCTATTAAATATAGAAACGTCGTCTTTAACGCGGGCGAAAGCGATTATAATAGTATGCCCAACGACGAAAGCGCGAGGCTTAATGCAATAAAGAAAGTTCAAAGATCATCTATCGCCATATCGGTGTCGGGCGGCGCGGGTTCGGGCGTTCTCGTAGATATGAACGTCTTAGACGATAGCAATAACGTTGCGGACGCAAAAGAAATCGTTTATATCTTAACCTGCCATCACATGATTTCTTCGACGGGAAACATAGTAGTATATTTCCCCGACAAAGGTTGCAGTTACAATAACGAGGATTATATTTTCGAAGGCGTTATCGGCGGAAAAATCGCAGACAACGTAAACAAAGCGGTAACGCTCGTAGGAGGAGATCTCTATTCGGATATCGCGCTTATTAAAGTCGATTTAAGCAAACCGTCTTCTTCAGGGAAAACTCTTAATAACGAACAAATAGACGATATTTTGAGCACGAAAGTCAAAGTGGCGGGAGACGATTACTCCCCCGTTAAAGGCGAACCCGTGTTTTCTATAGGCAATCCGACGGGAAGCCTCCCCGGTACCGTCTCTTGCGGAACTATCTCGTATATCAATAGAAACGGAGTATCGGTTAGCGATATCGGCAATATGTGCCTTATGCAGATAGACGTTACCTCTAACCCCGGCAATTCGGGCGGCGGACTGTATAATCTTTACGGCGAACTCATCGGCGTAACCAACGCGGGCAACACGAGTTATCAAAACATAAACTTCGCAATTCCCTCCGTATTGCCGAGCGACGATGCGGACGCAAATTCCGATATTACCAATCACGGTTTCAAGTATTGCGCGGAAAAACTGTTGTCTACCGCTTCAAACACGAACTACGGTTGCGTACCCGATAGTAAAATGAAATTCGGATTTTCCGTATCCGAGCAACCGGTTGCATCTAACTCCGACAGCACGCAATTATGCGTGGTAAGCGTTGACGAAGGCAGTCTTGCCTATCTCGCGGGACTTAAAACGGGAGACGTTATTAAAAGCGTAACTAAAGGCGAAACGACTACGGAAATATCTAAAACGAACGAGTTCTCTTCGATAATAAAAAATCTCGCTATCGGAGAAAGTATCACTATAAAAATATCGCGCACCATAAAATACCCGTCGTACTATAACGGCGTTATGACTAGCGACATTGACGTAAAACTCACCTGTTACAGATTCTGGTTCTGCTACCAAGCAAGTTAATAACAAATCGCGAAGCCGTTCCGATGCCGCAAAATGGCGGATAAAGAACGGCTCTTTTTATATACAAGCGTAAAAAACATTAAAAAACAAGCAATAATTTACTTTTTTTATACAAAAAATCGTTAAAACGGTTTTCTCGGTTGACAAATTCGAGTTTTACGAGTATACTGTTAGTAAAGTTATCGGAGGGAGTTTTATGAATAAACTGCAAGTAAGCGAAACGATCGGTTCTTCGCTTAAAACTTATAAATCGAGATTTTGGTTTTTCGTCGGAGCGTCGTTGTTCGCTTTGCTTATATCTGCAATCGGCGGCGCGCTTTTCGGTTTCGTTTGGGGTGTGGTTCTCGCAATCTCGTACGCCGTTCTCGCGGCGGAGTGCTCCTTTTTCCTCAGATCGGTAAAAGGCGAAAAGTTGAGTTCGGTCGATATGTTCCGTACCGTCAAAGACTTTAAGACTTTTAAGCGTATTTTCTGCGCTTTGGGTTGGAAAGATTTATGGATTTTAATATGGTTTTTAATACCCGTCGCTGGAATCGTTTTCGCCGCGATACGCTATTACGAATATTTACTCGTTCCGCACCTTATTTTCGAACGCGAAGATTTATCGCCGACGCAATTGAAAGATGCATCTAAAAAGCTTATTTACGGCAATAAAAAAGCGATATTTTTGACGGATTTATGTTTAACGCTTGCCGCGATTCTCGTCGGCGCGATATTGTTTTTATTGGCACTTATCCCCTACGCGGGCTACGTTTTCGGCGTAATTTTAATATTATACGCTTTGTCGTTAGTCGTATTCTATCCCCCGCTTATCAAGATAATTCACGCGAAATTCTATCTCGCGTTGACGGGCTATAATAGCGACGATAACGACGGAAACGACGGTGCAAAAGTAAATAATCGTTCGGAAGAAGAAGACGAAGCCTTACTCGATTCGGTTCTTCCCACCGCATAAAAACTAATTTTGTGAATATTAAAATCTCTTAGGCGCGACGAAAATCCGTCGCGCCTAAAAATTTACCGATATATATTCTCTGAAATAAAGAACGGCGGCGCAACAGCGCCGCGTATATTCTTCGTTCGTACTTTCGATAAAAGATTAAAAACGAAACTATTCTTCGGTTTTCTTGTAAAAAAACGTCTTTAGGAATTTACGCACGACGAACGGCGGTTTAACGCAACATATTTTCATACACGATACCCCTTTTCTACATATTCTTTATTATTATATGCAAAAAAACCGTTACGCGTGCAAGAAATTACGCTTCGCGGAGATATTTTATTACCGCCGCTCTGTCTTTTTCGTTAAACACCGTACTACCCGCAACGATGGCGTTCGCCCCCGCAAGTTTAACGGCTTTAACGTTATCGCGAGTTATTCCGCCGTCTATTTCTATATCGACGTTTTTACCGGTGGCGTCAGCCAGATTTCTTGCTTCCGTTATTTTAGGTAATACGGCCTCTATAAACTTTTGTCCGCCGAATCCGGGGAAAACGCTCATTAAAAGAATCATATCGCACTCGTCCGCAACGGATTTTAACACATTGACGGGCGTATCGGGATTGATTACCGCGCCGCATTTCACGCCGAGGGATTTTATCGCTTTAAGCGTGTCTTTAAGTCTATCCTTGCACGCTTCGTAATGTACGGTTATAATATCCGCGCCCGCGTCGGCGAAACGCTCTATATAATTCCAAGGGTTTAATATCATAAGATGCGCGTCGAAAATCGCCTTAGTATACGGCCTCGCCTCTTTTATAAATTTAGGTCCGAACGAAATATTTTTAACGAAATTCCCGTCCATAACGTCGAGGTGTAACATATCCGCCCCGTTTTTCACTATATCGACGACTTCTTCGCCGAATTTCGAAAAGTCCGCGGACAACATCGACGGCGCGATTTTAATTTGTTTTTCCATAATAATTCTCCTTACTAATCTTTATTTTCTTCGAGAAAACGCCTGCGTAACTGTCCGCACGCTCCTTCTACGTCCTCACCCGTTTTTCTCCGAAGCGTAGCGGACAATCCTCCCTTTTCGAGAAGTCCTAAAAATCTGTACGCTTCCTTTTCGGTTCCCGCCGACAAAGCGTTTTCTTTAACCGCGTTAAGCCTTATAAGATTTACGTGGCACGGTTTGCCTTTCAAAAGTTCGATAAGTCCCGCCGCATGCCTCGGCGTATCGTTTTCGCCTTTAATTAAAACGTATTCAAAAATATAACGTCTTCCCGTTTTATTAAAGTAATTCTCGCAAGCTGATAGAATTTGCGATATAGAATAACTTTTCGCAACGGGCATTATCTTTTGACGCTCGATATCGAACGGCGAATGTAACGACACCGTGAGATTTACGGGGATTTTTTCGTCCGCGAATTTCATCATTTGCGGAACGAGTCCCGACGTCGATAAGCTTACGTTTCTCGGACTTAAATTCATTCCTTTAGAATCGGATACAAGTCTTAAAAATTTAACTACGTTGTCGTAGTTGTCGAACGGTTCGCCGCTTCCCATTAAAACGAGATTGGTTACTTTTCGTTTATCGCCTAAGCCACCGCCTTGTTTTTTATTTGCGGCGATAACCTCGCCGAGCATTTCCGACGGTTGCAAATTTCTGATAAGCCCCGACAAACCCGAAGCGCAAAAAGCGCAACCCATTCTACAACCGACCTGAGTGGATACGCAAAGCGTATTGCCGTACTTATATTTCATAAGCACACCCTCTATCAAGTTGCCGTCAGATAGTTCGAAAAGATATTTTTCCGTACCGTCCGAACTAACGAAAGTTTTAAGTATTTTCACCGGTTGCGCGGTATATTTTTCGGACAAATCCGTTCTTAAAGTTTTTGAAATATCCGTCATTTCGGAAAAATTCAAGCCGTTATTTAACGACCTGTATATTTGTTCCGCACGAAACGCTTTTTCACCCGCGTCGGTTACGATTTTTTTCAATTCCGTCAAGGAATAGTTTAGTAAACAATCTTTCATAATCTTCTTTTCATTTTAGCGACGAAAAAGCCCGCTCCGCCCGATATATCAGGTAAAAAGACGTTAGCCCCGCCGACGTTTTCGTGCGGCAACGCGCTATCTATATCTATTAATATAAACTCGTCGTGTTCATTCAAAAACCGCTTAATTATATCTTCGTTTTCACGAGGAAGAACGGAGCAAGTCGAATAATACAAATACCCGCCGCGTTTCACGTATTTACAAACGTTATCGAGTATAGCGTATTGTTCCACGTTTAACCCGTCTACGACGTCGCTCGTCTTGTTTAATTTTATATCGGGGTTATCGCCCGCCACGCCGAGACCGCTACACGGAACGTCCGCCAAAACCGCGTCGAAATTTTCCACGTATTTTTCCTCGAAAACTTTTGAGTCTTTAACTTCCGCGGTAACGTTAGTTCTGCCCGTTCTTGATTTATAACTTTCTATAAGCGCGACTCTATGCGGGTAAATATCCCACGACGTAACCTCGCCGCACTTAAAAGAAAGTCGAATACTTTTACCGCCAGGAGCGGCACAACAATCGAGCAACTTATCACAAGGCGACACCGCCTCGCAAATAGCGACTGATCCGAGCGATTGAAACGTATAAATTCCGTCGTCGTAACCTTGATCGCGCGTAAAATTTTTTGCGGTAAATACGTTGTTAAACGGCGTTTTTTCGTAATTTACGTTACGACTCGACAAGTATTTTTCACCGTCCGCGGAATAAAAAACAAGAGACGTATCGGAATGTTCGGTCGAAATAATTTTTTCCGTTCGTTCTTCGCCGTACGCCGCAATAAGTTCTTTCACCGCAAATTCGGGATAAGAATACTTAACCGACAAATAACTTACTATATCTCGTGGGAGAGGAATTTCAGTTTTTACGAATTTTCTCAAAAAGGCGTTTACGAACCCGCTCGCGCCGCCCTTACCGAGTTTTTTCGTAAGTTCGACGGCGTTTTTTATAACCGCGTAATCCTTTTTCCCAAGGTATTTTAAGTTATACATAGATATTTTCAATATCGTTCTCACGGGAAGTTTCGGCGATTTTTCCGTTAAAGAGCGGATATAATAAGAAAATTCCGCGTCTTTATCTAAAACGCCGTAACAAATCTTAACTATGGCGGATCTGTTTTTTTCTTCCACGGTCGTATCTGATAACGCTTGTTTGATAAAGGCTTTTTCGCCGTAAACCTTATTTAAGACGGTGTAGCAATCGTAAAAAAGGTTTAGCATTTTTCAAATTTATCTCCGACGGGTATTTTATTGCCTCGCAAAAAGTCGCGAATGGACATTACTTTTCCGCCCGCCTTTTGTATCGTATTTATTTTAACCGAGCCATCTCCCGCCGCAACGACGAGTTCTCCGTCCGAAAAAACAACCGTCCCCGCAGTTCCGGTTAAGGAAGATTTTTCCGCTTCGTACACCTTTACCGCTTCGCCTTTATAAAAAGCGTAAGCGACGGGCGCGGGATTATACGCGCGAACGAGATTAACTATATCTTCCGCTTTTGCGTTAAAGTCTATAAGAGCATCCTCTTTCTTTATAATTTTACTGTAAGTAGCGATTTCGTCGTCTTGCGGAACGAAAACCGCGCTACCGTTTTCAATAAGGAAAAGAGCCTCCGTTATCGCTTCCGAGCCTAAAACGGACAAGCGAGAAAACAGTTCGCCCGCCGTTTCCTTTTCGCCGATATTTATTCTCTTTTGAAGAAGCGTTGCGCCCGTGTCTATTCCCGCGTCGGTTTTCATAACGGTTATGCCCGTTTCTTTTTCGCCGTTTAAGACGGCGTAATTTATCGGCGACGCGCCGCGATATTTAGGAAGCAACGAAGCGTGTATATTGATAACGCCTAATTTCGGAATATCTAGAATTTCTTGCGACAATATCTGTCCGAACGCGCAAGTAATCATTAAATCAGGTTTTAACGCAAGCATATCGCTTACGCCCTCTTTACGTATTCTGTCGTATTGATAAACTGGAATACCGCGACTTTCCGCGTAAACCTTTACGGGCGGAGCGGTCAAAATTTTCTTTCTGCCGACGGGTTTATCGCAATTGCAAACGACGGCAACGACTTCCGCGTTTTTATACGCGCAAATCGCTTTTAACGGTTCCACCGCAAATTCCGGAGTACCGAGATAAACTATCCTCACCGTTGCTCGTCCCCCACCGTTTTTGCTATATCGACGTATAAAACCCCATCGAGATGATCGTTTTCGTGGCATACTATACGCGCAAGATAACCATGAATTTTACGCGTTATTCGCTTACCCGTTCTGTCGCTATAAGATAAAGTGAGTTTAGTCGGACGAGATACGGTTCCGTATTTTCCGCGAACGGACAAACACCCCTCCGTATCTTCCGAAGAGCCTTTTTTTTCAGTAACGACGGGATTTATGCACTCTATATATTCGTCCTCGTAATCCACGATAAATATTCTTCTAAGTACGCCGACTTGCGGAGCGGCAAGCCCCACTCCGCCCGATTTTTTAAGCGTTTCTTGCATATCGTCTAAAAGTTCCGCCGTTTTTTCGTCGAAGTCGGTAACTTCGAAACATTTCTTTCTTAATACGGGATCGCCTATCTGTATAATATTTCTTAACGCCATAACATCTCCTTTTCGATTTTTAAGTCAAGTTATTAGGATTTACTTCCATATACACCCCGACGGTTTTGGAATTGTATTTACTAACGACGGAATATATCGCGTCTTTCAATTCCTTTTTGCCCGCCGAAACGCGCATTAACACTTGATATCTGAATTTGCCTTGTAATTTTTTAAGCGGGGCTTTCATACACCCGAAGAAAAAGAAGTTTTCAGCCCGCGCTTTTTTTATATCGCCGAGTTCCGTATACGCGTCTTTCGTAACGGAAAGCGCGGCTTCGTCGTCCTCACTACTTATTAAAACACGAACGATATCCGTAAACGGTGGAAAACCCGTGGCTTTTCGCACGGATATTTCGTGTTCGAAAAAGCCGACGTAATCGTAATTTATCGCGCGATTTAACACGGGGTGTTCCGGCGAATACGTTTGTAAAATAACGGTGCCCGCATTGTCTGCTCGCCCCGACCGCCCCGCGACCTGAGTCAATAATTGAAACGTCCTTTCGCCGCTTCGAAAATCGGAAAAATGCAAACTTGCGTCCGCGTCGAGTATTCCGACAAGCGTAACGAAAGGAAAGTCGTGCCCTTTCGCTATCATTTGAGTACCGACGAGTATATCCGCTTTACGCTCCGAAAACTCTGAAAGAATCTTAAAATGCCCCTCTTTCGTCTGAGTCGTGTCTCTATCCATTCTTAAAACGCGCGCGGAAGGAAAAATCTTTTTAAGTTCCGCAACTACGCGTTCGGTTCCGAACCCGCCGAATTTTAAGAAAGGACTGCCACATTCCGTGCACGCGGTTATCATTTTATATTTCGCGCCGCAATAGTGGCATAAAAGAGATTCGTCCTCTTTATGGTAAGTTAAGGCTACGTCGCACGCTTCGCATTTTTGAACGTGTCCGCATTCCGTGCATACGACCGTTTTAGAAAAACCGCGTTGATTTAAGAAAATTAACGCTTGGTTACCCTTTTTAAGACATTCCGAAAGTTCCTCTTTGAGCGCGGAAGAAAACGGCGAAGAATTGCCTCTGCGAACTTCCTTGCGCATATCCGCAACTTCGATTACGGGAAGAGGTTTTTTGTTTATTCTGTCGGGAAGAGTTTCAAGGTTATATTCCCCGTTTTGCGCTTTCAAGTAAGTTTCCGCCGAGGGAGTTGCGCTGCCGAGTACAAGTTTCGCGCCGTTATATTCCGCACGAAATTTAGCGACGTCCGCCGTTACGTATCTGGGCGACGATTCACTCGAATAACTTCCGTCGTGTTCTTCGTCGATAATTATAATTCCAACGTTTTCAAGCGGAGCGAACACAGCGCTTCTCGCGCCGATAGCAATTTTCGCTTCGCCCGTGCGAAGCCTCCACCACTCGTCGTAACGCTCGCCCGACGACAATCCGCTATGCAATATTGCCGCGTTTTCGCCGAATCTTGAGCGAAGTTGTCTCAACATTTGCGGAGTAAGCGATATTTCGGGAACGAGCATAATAGCCGATTTTCCGCGGTTTATCGCTTTTTCTATCAGTTCGAGATATACTTCCGTTTTTCCCGATCCCGTTACGCCGAATATCAAACTTACGGTTTTATCCGTATTTTCGACTCCGTTTACGGCGATAAGTTGTTTAGGCGTCAACTCGACTTTTTTAGCGTTTGCTCCGAGAGATTTATAGGGCGAACGAAAAACTTTCTCTTCGGTTACCGATATATATCCTTTTTCGATTACACTCTTTACCGCCGACTGCCCGAACGTTTCATTAGCAACCGACAATTCCGTTTTACCGTTTTCCGATAAAAACAAAAGAAAATCACGTCGTTTTTTAGCGGTTTTACGCAATCCGCTTAAAGCTTCGTCAATATTTACGTTTTCTTTTAACTCAACGTACTTTTTAGTTCGTTCGCGTACTTTGCCTTTACGCATTTCCACGGGAAGAAAAAGCCTTAACGCCGCGGCACGAGTAACGTAACAAGTTTTAGCGACGTACTCCGATAACGCGAGCGTTTCGCTAGTCAAAGCGGGAACGTCCTCTAATACTTTTATTATCTTTTTTATTCTTTCGGGCGGGTACTCGCTCGAATTTTTTATACGCATAACGATGCCTTCCACCGTATATCTTCCGAAAGGCACCGTAACTCTGCTCCCCGCGACAACGTTTTCTATATCGCCTAAGGCGTATTCGAAAACTCTGTCCACTTCGCTATGGGATATGTCAACTATAACGTCTGCGTACATATTAGCGTAAATTCAAGCCCGAAAAATCACAAAACGCGCCCGACTTTAAATGTCGAACGCGCCGTTTGTCAATCGTTGGTCGCAATAAGTTTGCCGTCGTAAATCTCTTGCGCGGCGACAGACAACGGCTTCTGTTTGTCGGGAAGTTCCGTATAGCCTTGGTTCTGCGCTTGTTCCATAAGTTGTCTCGCACGCTTGCTCGCTATAACGCAAAGCGCGTATTTAGATCCGATTTTGCTTGCCAAATCGTCAATAGGCGGTTTATGTATCATAATTTTTATTCTCCTTTATATACCTTTTCGGTTAAAGTTTATTTTTTTCGTTTTTAATAATTTCTTCGACTCTTGCGACGGCTTTTTCTAAATCGTCGTTAACGACGGTATAATCGTAAAGATCTTTTTTAGCCGTTTCATAAGCGATTCTTTGCAGTCTTACGTTAATTTGTTCGTCGGTTTCGGTATTTCTCGAAACGAGTCTGTTTTTAAGTTCTTCTAAAGACGGCGGTAAAATCATAATCAATACGGCGTCTTTATACGACTTTTTAACGTTAAGTCCGCCGTTGACGTCGATTTCGAGAATCACGTCTTTTTTCCCGAGTTTGTCTAATACGAAGTCTTTCGGAGTTCCGTAACCGTTGTTAAAATGTTCCGAATACTCTAAAAATCCGTCGCGGGATTTAACTTCATCGAATTCTTCGCGAGTAATAAAAAAATAGTCTTTCCCGTTGACTTCGCCCGTCCGAGGCGCGCGAGTCGTGCAAGACACGCTTAAAGCGAAATTATCGTTTCGCTCCACGATGCGTTTCGCAATCGTGCCTTTTCCAACGCCCGACGGTCCGGATATAACGACGAGAATATTTCTCATAAGCGTAAAAATCTCCCGTTATTCAAGGTTTTGTACCTGTTCTCTTACTTTCTCTATCTCGTTTTTAAGAGAAAGCGCGAGACGCGTAACTTCTATATCGTTGGACTTAGAACATATCGTGTTGGTTTCACGATTAAACTCTTGCATTAAAAAATCAAGTTTTTTTCCTGCGTTTTCAGTCTTAACGATAGAGCGGAATTGCGCGATATGAGAGCCGAGTCTCGTAAGTTCTTCGTCGATATTTACTTTATCCGTATAAAAAGCGACTTCGTTTAACAACCTCGCCTCGTCGTATTTAACGTCTTTTAAGGCTTCTTCTATACGATTTTTAAGTTTCGCTTTATACTCTTCGGCAACTTTGGGCGCGCGAGCGGATATCTCGTTTTTAAGGCGTTCTATCTCGTCCATACGCGAAAGAACGTCAATTACTAACTTTTCGCCCTCGGTTTTTCTCATAAGATTAAGTTTTTCGCAAGCGGTTTTAACGCAGTCGGTTACGACGTATTCGAGTTCTTCTATTCCGCCTTGATCGGAATCGTCTATAACGTCGGGACATTTAAGCAGGAATCCGACGGTAACGTCGTTCGTAACGCCCAACTTTTCCGCTATTGCTTTTCCCGCGGCGTAATACTCTTCCGCCTTGCCGAGGTTGACCGTAACGCCCGTTTCCTTTTTCCGTTTGTCGGAAAAATTAACGAACACGTCAACTCTACCGCGTTTCACGTATTCCGCTACGGTCTTTCTAATTTTATCCTCGATTGCAACGAACGCGCGAGGCGCTTTAACGCTTAAATCGAGAACTCTGTTGTTTACCGTTTTTATTTCTACGGTGAGACTTATATCGTTTTCGAGATATTCGCCCTTGCCGTAACCAGTCATACTAAACATCTTAAAATGTGCTCCGAAGTCGTTTTATCTATTTTATCACAAAAACACCGTTTAATCAAGTCTTTATCAACGATTTAAACGTTTCTTCGTCTATTATTTTTATTCCGAGAGCCTTTGCCTTGTCAAGTTTGCTCCCCGCGTTGACGCCCGCAAGCACGAGCGTCGTATTTTTTGAAACAGAACCGACGGTCTCCCCGCCGAGTTTTTCGATAATCGCGGCGGCTTCGTCGCGCTTAAAACGCTCTAACGTTCCCGTCAAAACGACTTTTTCACCCGAGAACACGCCTTCGCGGTTTTCCATCGTCGTATTTTCGATTTCCACACCGAAAGAAAACAGTCTATTTATTTCTTTCTTATTCTTCTCGTCGGCAAAATAATTAACGATATTGTCCGCCATTATCTCCCCGATATCGTTCACTTCGAGAAGGACTTCTTTCGTTGCCGAAGATACGGTGTCGAAAGTCTTAAAATGCGACGCAAGGTCTTTCGCGGTCTTTTTTCCCACACCATCAATTCCGAGAGCGAAAAGAAAATTGGGAAGAGCGACATTTTTTGAGTTTTCAATCGCAGAAAAAAGGTTGTCTGTCTTTGCTTGCTTAAACCCGTCGAGAGCAAGGATTTTTTCTTTATCGAGATTATAAAGGTCGGAGAAATTTTTCACGCCGAATTCGTCGAATAAAAGTGCGGCGGTTTTTTCAGAAAAGCCCTCCATATTCATACCGTTTTTCGTTGCGAAGTTTGTAAGTTTTGCTATAACTCTCGGTCTACACGACTCGTTGGGACAAAAAAGATTTGCGCCCGTTTCAACGACTTCCGTTCCGCAGTAAGGACACACGGCGGGTTTTTCAACCTCTTTACAGTCGTCTGTTATCTCGGTAGTTCCGAGAATTTCCGGAATAACTTCGTTGCTTCTTCTGATTAAAACTCTCGCGCCGATTTTTATTTTTTTTCTTTGCACGTCGCCGAAGTTATTTAGCGTCGCTTTTCTCACCGTCGCCCCCGCTAAAACGACGGGTTTAACGATGCCGAGCGGCGTAAGTTTTCCGGTACGACCTACTTGCCAAATTATCTTTTTCAAAATGGTAGTAACTTCTTCCGCTTCAAACTTAAACGCTATCGCCCAACGAGGAAATTTATCCGTCACGCCGAGAGTTTTTCTAAGAGAAAAATCGTTTACCTTAACGACTGCCCCGTCAGTCAAAATATCAAGGTTTTTACGAGTGATTTCTACTTCGTTTATGGCAGACAAAACGTCTTTTATGCCGTTACATTCACGCAAAAACGGGTGAACTTTAAAACCGTGTTTTTTCAAAAATTCAACGCATTCGGTTTGCGAATTCAACTCCCCTTCCGACATATAGTTTACGTTGTAAAACATTATCTCGACTTTACGTTTTTCGGTGATTTTCGGATCTAAATTACGTATCGCACCCGCAACGGCGTTACGCGCGTTTTTAAGAGGCTCGTCGGCGGTTTCGTTGTATTTGTTCAGTACCGACAAACGCATAATAGCCTCGCCCTGAACTTCTAACGTACCCTTATAATCTATCGTGAGAGGAAAACTTTTAACGGTTAAAACCTGAGCGGTTACGTCCTCGCCTACTTCGCCGTTTCCGCGCGTAGTCGCCCGCTCGAATTTTCCGTCTTTATATGTTATGCAAACGGTTAGTCCGTCGAACTTATATTCAACGGTATACTTAATCTCGTCGCCGTCTTTTTTTATACGGTTATCGAAAGAGTAAAGTTCTTCTTCCGTCGTTGCTTTATCGAGACTGTAAAGGCGTTCTATATGCTTATGCTTTTTAAATTCGGATATAGGTTCTCCACCGACGCGTCTCGTTGGCGAATCGAACAAAACGACTTCAGTTTCTTTTTCCGCTTTTACGAGTTTATCGTAAAGCTCGTCGTACTCTTTATCCGACACGGTAGGCGCGTCTAACACGTAATATTCTCGCGCATACTTATTAAGTAAGTCGACGAGAGTTCTCATATCTTCCATATTTTTCTCCTTTATCCGATTATTTCTAAGGGCGCGTATTTTGCGGACAACTGCTTTATTCCAGCCCCCTTAAATGCAACGTCAAGTATAACGTTTACCCCTTCGCCTTTAACGGTTATAACCGTTCCTTCACCGAATTTCGAATGTTTAACTTTCATTCCGCATTTATACGTCGCAGAAGAAGTCGACGCGGGCTTAGGTTTAGACCCCGATAAAAAGTTTCGCGCATAAGACGACGAATACCCCGAAAAGGATTTACTCTCGCCGTAATCGTCGCGACTGCCCGACGAACCGAAGCCGTCGTATCGCGCCCCCTCGGAGCGGTACGGCTCGTAAGAACGCTGTTCTCGCGTCTGAGTTGCGGCGGGATTTAATATCGGTTGTGCTTCTTTCAAAAACCTCGATTGAGTCATATATTCTCTGTTTCCGTAAAGATAACGGCTCATAGCGCGGGTAAGATACAGTCTTTCTCTCGCGCGCGTTACGGCAACGTACATTAAACGCCGCTCTTCTTCTAATTCCGAATCGTCCGTCATACTACGCGAAATAGGCAATATTTTCTCGTCGAGTCCTGAAACGAATACGCATTTATATTCTAACCCTTTTACCGCGTGTATCGTCGCTATCGTAACGGCGTCATCGTCGTTTATATCGTCCGTATCCGACGATAACGTTACAGAGTTAAGATAATCGGAAAGCGTTGCGCCGACGTTATCTTTTTCAAATTGCTCCGCGGAGTTTTTAAGTTCGCTTATATTGTAAAGACGAGAAGCGTTTTCTTCCGTTTTTTCGGCAAATTGCTCGTTGAAGCACGTACTTTCAAGCACGTATTCTATCGTTTCGGCAACCTTATGATTTTCAGAGTAAGACTTAAACGTGTCGAGAAGCATTTTAAAGTTAAACAGTTTGGTTTTACCCGCCGCGCCTATCGAAGTTAAATCAATATGATCTATGGCGCGATATACCGATAAACCAACGGAAGCCGCGTACTCGCGCAACTCATGCAAGGTTTTTTCGCCGATACCTCGTTTCGGCGAAGCAACGCAACGAAAAAAGGACTCGTCGTCCGACGGATTATTGACAACTTTAAGGTAAGACAATACGTCTTTTATCTCTTTACGTTCGAAGAATCTAAACCCGCCGAAAATTCTGTACGGTATGCCGTATTTAGTAAACTCTTGTTCATAAGCGCGGGACAAGGCGTTAATTCTCATAAAAACGGCAAAATCTTTATACCGCAACGAAGTATTGCGCGTCATAAGATTTTTTATTTGTATCGCGGAAAAAGTCGCCTCGTTGTTCTCGTCCGTTCCGACGAACGTTTCCACTTTCGCACCGTCGTCGTTTTCCGTCCATAATTCTTTCGCCCTGCGTTCCGTGTTATGCGAGATTATACAGTTAGCGAGACTTAAAATCTTTTTAGTAGAACGGTAGTTTTGTTCGAGTTTATACAACTTTGCGCCGCGATAAACGTCGTCAAACTTCAAAATATTCTCTATTTTCGCACCGCGCCACCCGTAAATACTCTGATCGTCGTCGCCGACGGCGAAAATATTGCCGTGCGCGACGGATAATCTTTGAGCAAGCGCGAACTGTACTTTGTTCGTGTCTTGAAATTCGTCTATATGTATATATTGGAATTTACGCGAATAATAATCGGCAACTTCGGGTTTTTCGCAAAAAAGTTGGTAAGTCTTAAAAAGCAAGTCGTCGAAGTCCATCGCGTTAGAACGCGCGAGTTGATTTTCGTACTCTTTATAAACGCAATAAAACTC
Source organism: uncultured Christensenella sp. (assembly GCA_964576995.1). Lineage (GTDB taxonomy): Bacteria > Bacillota > Clostridia > Christensenellales > Borkfalkiaceae > UBA1259. The sequence continues at coordinate 18,321 of CAZNWP010000009.1, forward strand.
TTGGCAAAATCTTAATCCCGCGTTCGCTTCTTTGAACGCTTCGGGCGTTTGGCAATCGTTTTTAGCGTTGGATATAACATTTTTTGCGGACTTTAACAGTTTTTCCGCATCATACCCTAGCGTTTCGAAAACGCGTTTTAATACTTTTTCTTTATCCGTTTCGTCGTAAATCGTAAAATCAGCGTCGTAACCTATTTTATCCGCGTCGCGACGAAGTATTCTCACGCACATACTGTGAATAGTAGAAACCCACATAGAACCAACGTCGTCGATAATAGACGAAAGACGCTCTTTCATCTCACCCGCCGCTTTATTCGTAAAGGTAATAGCCATAATACGCGACGGATCTATACCCTTTTCGCATACGAGATAGGCTATTCGCGTAGTCAAAACGCGAGTTTTACCGCTTCCCGCGCCGGCAATAACCAAAACCGCGCCTTCCGTATCGAGAACGGGGCGCAACTGTTCGCCGTTTAAGTTTTTCAATAATACGTCTATATTTGCCATAGTATATATTTTACCATAACGCGCGGTATTTTTCAAGTTTTATTTGCAACTCTTTTTTATTTCGTTGATTTTTTATTTATCGGTACGAGTTAAATCACGTTACGATTAAAAAAAATTTTGGTATTAGAAAAAAAGTGTGTTCTAACTGTTTTATTTTGCAACGTTTTATGGTAAAATATATTTACGATAATGATAAAAGGATATATCCAATGAAAAAATCTCGTCTTAACGGAAGGACCGTAATAATTACGGGCGCGAGCGGCGGCATAGGTTTTAACGTCGCGAAAATTTTAATCGAAAAATACGACTGTAAAGTAATAGGAATTGCCCGCAACGAAGAAAAAATGCTTAAAGCGATAAACACGCTCGAAAAAAAGGAGAATTTTTCCTATCAACTTTTCGACGTTACGGATAAAAACAAGTGGAACGAATTTAAAAGTTATCTCGAAGAAAAAGAGATTTACCCCGATATTCTCGTTAATAACGCGGGATTTATGTTGCCGTTCTTAAAATTCGAAAAATACTCCGACGAAGAAATCGAAGAAATAGTAAAAACCGATTTCCTTTCCGTCGTAACCGCAACCAAGACGCTTATACCGCTCGTTAAAAAATCCGATTTCCCGACTATCGTCAACGTATCGAGCGCAGCGGGTCTTTGTCCCGTCGTCGGCGAAAGTATGTACTGTGCAACGAAATATGCCGTTCGCGGATTTACGGAAACGCTTATTCAAGAATATAAAAAACAAATACGCATTTGCGGCGTTTACCCCGGATTTATAAGAACGAATATTCTTCACCGAATGTCCGTTGCGGATAAAGAAAATAAACTTATACAAAAACTTATGATGCCCGTAGAAAAAGCAGCGAGTAAAATTGTTCGCGGCATAAAAAAAGGCAAAAAGCGCATAGTTATGGGCGTCGACGGGCGTTCAATGAGTTTCTTTGGCAGACTGTTCCCGTCGTTTACGCCGTCGCTCGTAACCGCAGTACTTAAAAAAAGCAAACTCGAACTATTCGACGAAGTATTTAACGAAAACAAAAACGAGGACTAAAACAAATGAAAAGAATTTTAACGATACAAGATATTTCGTGCGTCGGAAAATGCTCGCTTACCGTCGCTCTTCCGATTATATCCGCGTTCGGAGTAGAAACGGCTATACTTCCTACTGCCGTTCTTTCCAACCATACGCAATTTAAAAGTTGGACTTTCAGAGATTTAACCGACGATATGCAAGGCATTACACAAAAATGGAAAGAAGAAAATATCGACTTTAACTGTATTTACACCGGTTATCTCGGCTCTATCAATCAAATAGATGTAGTCTCGAACATATTCGACGAATTTAAGACGGAAAACAACTTTACGATAGTCGACCCCGCAATGGCGGATAACGGCAAACTTTACGCTGGGTTTAACGACGAATTCGTCAAATCAATGGCAAAACTTTGCGGAAAAGCCGACTTTATCGTTCCCAATATGACCGAAGCGGCGTTTATGCTCGGAATACCTTACGTCGCGGACGGTTACGACGAAAACTACGTTAAAGACGTTTTGAAAAAATTAACGGATTTAGGCGCAAAAGTCGCCTTGCTTACGGGAATAACTTTCGACGGCAAAACGCTCGGCGCGTACGGCTACGACAGAGAAAAAGACGAATTTTTCTCTTATATGAGAGAATATTTACCCGTTAAATATCACGGTACGGGCGATATTTACGCGAGCACGTTTTGCGGTGCTCTAACTATCGGTAAAACCGTTGCGGAAGCGACGGAAATAGCCGTTGACTTCACCGTTCAAAGTATTATTGAAACGATAAACGACAAAAATGCGCCTTTCTACGGCGTAAATTTCGAACAGGCAATACCTTATCTTTTAGATAAAATCAATTAAAGTTTATTTTAACTCGCATTTTATAAAGGTTGAAAACAAAAAAAGTATAAAGCGGCTTTACTCCGGCTTTATACTTTTTATTATTGCCGCGCGCGGCATTATCATCTACGGTTTTAATGCAACCATGCGTTCCGACGGCTATGGTTTTACACTTTTACGTTCCTAAACATGCAAGATTATAAGTACGTTCGTCTCCCCATCGCACGTTCGGGATAACTCCCACTCCATTTTCAAAGTGCCAATGCGCTAAGGCTTTACCTCAATATGTATTCCATTTTTGCATACATAAAGGCATATCGTAATACAAACTGTAATCGGGTGATATAGTTCCTTTATATCGTTTTATTATAGGCAAATACTTTTGTGGATTATTCCACAAACACTCAAAAGCATAGTCGTATTCATAAAAGAGAATCTAATGGTCGTATTCTTGTTCACTGATGGATTTTGAAAAGGATATAACCTTTTCAGGTAACTGTTTACTTGTTTTTACGCAAGGAATCTCTTCTTTTCCTGCATATATTGCATTTTTAACTAAAAATGAGTTAAAAACTTCTTATTGTGCCAATTTGGGCTCGTTTGAAATAATAGCCATGTTGTATAGCACCTCATTTTTTTGTCAGCCTTTGGCTGCCGTCAAAAAAACATTTTACATAAAGGACGAAAAATGCTATACTATAAAAAGATTAATTGTAGTAATACAATTTTCCGAAGGGAACTTAATCGTTGCTACCAACAACTTTTAACCGCTTTTCCTTTATATCAATTTTTTTAATTATTATATTTTAATATTAAAGACATTTTTTCAATTTTTGTTCGTCGGTTAAATTATTAGAATTCATTTGCACTAATTGATATAAATTTTCATAACTTGTTTCGACCAGTTTCCCCATTGCAAGATAATCTATCGTAGTCCCTAATTCTTTAGCAACTTTAACGAGAAATTCTATTTTCGGTTCTCTTTCATTTTTTATATATCTCGATAAAGTAGTCTCATTCATGTTTAAGCGGGTAGCCAATTCATTTTGGGTTATTCTCCTTTCTTTTAACAATAAAAGAATTCTTTGCCCAATATCTTCGCCTATTCTTCTCATTGCTAACCTCCAACACCTATAATATATCGCAATAAAAAACTATTTTGTCAATTAAAATTGACAAAATAGCAATTCTTTAAAATTAAAACACCCTATTAAAGCGTGATTTAGGAATATTTATAGTTTTATAAAGGTTATTAATTCAAATTTAATAATAAATCGATATAGCCGACAGTACTTTTTAGATATTCTATCGTTATTTTATACCCTAAATTTTCCAAGTTTTTTTCACTTTCGCGTAAACCGCAGTTTCTACGTATATGTTACCGTTAATTTGCCTTGGCGTATATTTAATTCCGCGAATATTGGGGTCGTACTTCCACGGTTTATCCTGACTTGCAAGATCGACTATTTCGTCTATTACGAATTTTATAACGAAGTTATTAAACTCTAACGGCGTCGTCAGCGAGCCGTCAGGTTTTAAACCTTGTGCATCGACGAAATTTTCTATACTCAAAGCCGCCATAGGATTTTCTATTTCGGTTGAATACTTAATCTTAAAAGTTGCCGAGAATTTCGCTCCGATTTTAAGTTCGAACGGCTATTCTTTAGCAATATAATTTCCGATTACGCCGTAAGAGAAAAAGCGCACCTTGACGTTTTTAACCTTTCCGAAAAAAGGAACTTTAAGATCTTTTAACGTTTTTGCGTTCAAAACGACGCTATCGTTGAAGCATTGAATGGAGTTATCGTCTTAAAGAATTATACAGAAATGATTTTCGGGCGCAACGATTTTCGCGTTTTTCTTAAACTCTCCGTCAATACCGCCGCAAAAACCGTTTTCGGGCATTTTGAACGTTACCTTATTAACTGCCATATATCTTCTCTCCTTATTATTGCGACGGACGCCTTAAAAATTATAACGCTTACGCCCGCCTTGAATAAAAAAACGACAAGCATTTAAACTTGTCGATTTAATGGAGCTGATAACCGGAATCGAACCGGTGACCTCGTCCTTACCAAGGACGCGCTCTACCATCTGAGCCATATCAGCAATAATTCGTCCGCTTTAACACGCTTATCTATTATATTAAATTAAAAGTTTTTTGTCAATACTTTACGACGGTATTTTGCAAATTTTTTATTTATTTTCCGCGGCGAAGTTTTTTCTTCGCCGCGGAAACGGTTTATAAATTATTCTTCCGTCGAAACGTCGACCTGTTCTACAACTTGCTCGCCGTTTTCTTCGTCGGGTTCTTCCTCCCCCTCCGGTGTTACGGCAATCTTAGAGACGGTAGATTTTTCATCCGTTCTCATAATTCTAACGCCTTGAGTATTTCTGCCGATCGTGCTTATATCTTTAGACGCTACTCTTATTATCGTACCGTTATCGGTTATAACCATAATATTTTCGCCGTCGCCGACTAATTTAAGCCCGACGAGTTTACCCGTCTTATCATTGAAGTTACCCGCTTTAACGCCTTTACCTCCGCGAGATTGCAATCTGTAATCTTCGATATTAGATCTCTTTCCGTAGCCGTTTTCAGTCATAGTGATAACTTCTTTACCCTCGGTAACCACGGACATATCGACGATAGCGTCGCCGTCGTCTAAGTTCATACTCTTAACGCCTTGCGTGTCTCTGCCCATCGGTCTGACGTCCGTCTCGTTAAACAAAATACACTTGCCGTCTCTTGAACCTATGATAATTCTATCCGAACCGCTTGACAAGCCGACGGAAATAAGTTCGTCGCTTTCGGTAATTTTAATCGCTATTTTTCCGACTTTTCTAATATTTGCAAACTCGGTAAGAGCGGTTTTCTTGATAAGACCGTCGCGCGTCGCCATAACGATATACCCTTCCGCGTCCGCTTTTAACGGTAGCATTGCGCAAACTTTTTCATTGTCGGACAATTGCAATAAGTTAACTATCGCTCTGCCGCGAGCCGTTCTCTGCGCTTCGGGAATAAAGAAGCATTTAAGACTGTATACCTTGCCTTTATCGGTAAAGAACAATATGTCGTCGTGCGATGACGCAACGAACATATTCTCGACGAAATCTTCTTCTTTCGGCTTATGCGCGGTAACACCTTTGCCGCCGCGACGTTGCGTTCTATATTCGGAAGCGGCAACGCGCTTGACGTAGCCGAAGTGAGTTAAACTAACTACTACGTCTTCGACGGGTATCATATCCGCGATATCTATATCGCCGTAATCGTACGAAAGTTCCGTCTTTCTCGGCGAAGGATAACTCTTCTTGATATCCTCCATATCGTTTTTAATAATTTCTTTAACACGCCATTCGTTGGCAAGAATATCTTTTAAGTCGGCGATAATTCTTTCGAGTTCCGCGAGTTCGGCGTTGAGTTTTTCAACTTCCATACTCGTTAAGCGTTGCAATCTCATTTCGAGAATCGCGTTAGCCTGTTTATCTGATAAAAGGAATTTATCCATCAACGCTTGCGCCGCACTGTTTTTATCTGCGGACTTTTTAATTATTTCTATTACTTCGTCGATATTAGCGAGCGCGATAACGAGACCTTTTACGATATGTTCTCTCTCTTCCGTTTTCGCTAGATCGTATTTCGTTCTGCGAACGATAACGCTTTCTTGATGCGCGATATAGTTTTGTAAAATCTCTTTAAGCGAAAGAACTTTTGGTTCGCCGTCTACGAGCGCAAGAAGCGTTATACCGTCTTTAACTTGCAAATTGGTATGTTTAAACAAAGTATTTAGCACGACTTGCGCGTTAGCGTCCTTTTTAAGATCGATAACCATACGCATACCGTGTCTGTCCGACTCGTCTTTAATATCGCTAATACCCTCTATGCGCTTGTCTTTAACCATATCGGCTATCGACTTGATCAAGAGAGCCTTGTTTACTTGATACGGAAGTTCGGTTACGACGATTCTCTCCCTCGTGCCGTTGTTAAATTCTTCTATATCCGTTTTAGCGCGAAGGACGAAACCGCCTTTACCCGTCTTATACGCTTGCTTTATACCGGCTCTGCCCATAAGCACGCCGCCCGTGGGATAATCGGGCGCGGGAATATATTGCATTAACTCGTCCACCGTAATTTCGGGGTTGTCGAGCATTGCAATACACGCGTCGAGACATTCCGCAAGGTTATGCGGCGGAATATTCGTCGCCATACCGACCGCTATACCGTCCGAACCGTTTACGAGAATATTCGGAAAGCGCGAAGGCAATACAACCGGTTGCATTTCCGTATCGTCGAAGTTCGGATAGAAATCTACCGTGTCTTTATCTATCTCACGGAGCATTTCGTTAGAAAGTTTAGAAAGCCTCGCTTCGGTATATCTGTAAGCCGCCGCGGGATCGCCGTCTACGGAACCGAAGTTGCCGTGTCCGTCGACGAGCGGAAAGTTTATAGAAAAGTCCTGAGCCAAGCGAACGAGAGCGTCGTAAACGGAACTGTCGCCGTGCGGGTGATATTTACCGAGAACGTCGCCGACGATTTTCGCGCATTTTCTGAACGATTTATCGCACGTTAAGCCCGCTTCGTGCATTGCGTAAAGAATTCTTCTGTGAACGGGCTTCATACCGTCTCTAACGTCGGGAATAGCGCGCGATACGTTGACTGCCATCGCGTACGCGATAAACGACTTTTTAACTTCTTGATTGACTTCTATATTTATAAGTTTGGTTTTTTCAAGCGTTTCCTTAAAACTTGCGGTAAGTTCGGGACTTGCGTCTTTTTTAGCCATTTTACTTTTCTCCTATTAAACGTCTAACTCGGTAACGAGTTTAGCGTTCTGTTCAATAAATTCGCGTCTGAGTTCGGGATTGCCGCCCATAAGTCTGTCGAACGTTTGATCGGCTTCTACCGCGTCTTCCATAGAAACGCGAAGCATAGTTCTCGATTCGGGGTTCATCGTGGTATTCCAGAGTTGTTCGGGATCCATTTCACCGAGACCTTTATAACGTTGAATGTCGCACTTACCCGCAACGGCGAGATAATCTTGCAACTCTTTATCACTATAAAAATATCTATCCTCTTTCCCTTTAGTCGCTTTATAAAGCGGCGGTTGCGCTATATACACGTGTCCGTGTTCGATAAGCGGGCGCATAAAACGGAAAAAGAAAGTAAGAAGTAATATTCTTATGTGGCTTCCGTCGACGTCGGCGTCGGTCATACAGATAATCCTGTCGTAACGCAACTTGCTTTCGTCGAAGTCCTCTTTTATACCCGCGCCGAAAGCGGTGATCATTGCTTTTATTTCTTCGTTTTCTAAAACGTGATTATATCTCGCCTTTTCAACGTTCAAAATCTTACCGCGCAAAGGCAATACCGCTTGGAAACGTCTGTCTCTGCCCTGCTTCGCACTGCCGCCCGCGGAATCCCCCTCGACTATGAATATTTCACAAAATTCGGGATTTTTATCCGAACAATCGGCAAGTTTCCCGGGGAGAGCCATACTCTCCAACGCGCCTTTTCTTCTCGTGCTTTCTCTCGCGAGTCGAGCCGCCTCTCTGGCGCGTTGCGCCGTCAAGCATTTACCCAATATTTCTTTGGTAAGCGTCGGGTTTTCTTCTAAGAACGAGCCGAAATATTCGTTCATCGCCTTAGTTACGTAAGACTTCATTTCGGAATTGCCGAGTTTCGTTTTAGTCTGTCCTTCGAATTGCGGTTCGGTAAGTTTAACCGAAACGACGGCAAACAAACCTTCTCTGACGTCCTCGGGAGAAACTTTTTCCGCTCCCTTGAAAACGCCGAGTTTTTTGCCCGCTTCGTTGATTATATGCGTAAGCGACGATTTAAAACCGTCTAAATGCGTACCGCCCTCTTCCGTGTTAATGTTATTAGCGAACGCGTAAATAACTTCGCTATACGTGTCCGTGTACTGTAAAGAAACCTCGACTTCCGTATCGCCGTAAAACACGTCGAAATAAACGGGCTTCGGGAAAAGCGGATTTTTAGTTCTGCTTAAATCTTCTACGAAGTGAGCTATACCGCCCTCGTAACAGAACGTATCCTCTTTTTCCTGCTCCGGACGGCAGTCTATAAGTTTAATCGTAAGTCCTTTATTTAAGTATGCGAGTTCTCTGAGACGAGTTTTAATCGTATCGTAATTAAAAACGGTCGTCTCGAAAATTTCGTCGTCCGGCATAAAGGAAACGGACGTTCCAGTAATATCGGTAGAACCGACTATGGAAAGCGGTGCTTGCGGAATACCGCGATTGTATATTTGTTTATAAACGTTACCGTTTTGATAAACTTCCACTTCTAACCATTCGGACAACGCGTTTACGACGGATAAGCCTACGCCGTGAAGCCCGCCGGAGATTTTATATCCTCCGCCACCGAACTTGCCACCCGCGTGAAGTTTAGTCAAAACGACTTGAACAGCGGAAACTTTTTCGGTATGGTGAATAGCCGTAGGGATTCCGCGTCCGTTATCGATTACGGTACAAGAACCGTCGCCGTTTATTTTAACCGTTATCGTGTCGCAATAACCCGACAAGGCTTCGTCGATAGAGTTATCGACTATTTCTTGAACGAGGTGATGCAATCCCCTCACGTCGGTAGAACCGATATACATACCCGGTCTTTTACGAACGGGATCGAGCCCTTCTAAAACCTGAATTTCAGACTCGCCGTAACGAGCGTTTACGTTTTTGTTTTCTTCCATTTTTCACCCGAGAAAAATAATATTTTTTACTATAACATTTTACCATATTTCGGCTAAATTAACAAGCGATATTCCAAACTTTTCGGCAAAATAGAAAAATAAAAGCAACAAAAAAACCTCCGATCTAATTCGGAAGTTTTTTATCGCAGATAAACGCGTGTTTTAACTGTAAATAAGCGCGGCCGCACCGATAATTCCAGCGTCGTTTCCGAGCGTTGCGGTAAGAATTTTCGGAGCGGGTGCACCTTCGTAACCGTAATGATTTTTTGTACATCTCTCTCTTATTTTTTCGTTTAAGTATTCGCCTTGCGCGCTAACCCCTCCGCCCAAAATAAAGGCTTGCGGTCTAAAAATATTAAACATACTCATTGCCGCGTCGGAAAGATAGTCAACGAACCGATCTATGACGACGTTAGCAACCTCGTCGCCCTTTTTAGAACATTCGAAAGCCGTTCTTCCGTCAACTTTTTCCATATCGCCGCCGACGAACGCCCACATTGCGCTATTCGGGTTTTCACGCATTGCATCTTTAGTCTGTCTTATAAGCGCGGTAGCGGAACAATAACTTTCTATACAACCGCGTCTGCCGCAGTTGCACGGTTCACCGCCCGCAATTAAAGTAACGTGTCCTAACTCCGCCCCCGCGGAACAACCGCCTTCGTAAAGTTTGTTGTTGATAACGATGCCGCCTCCAACACCCGTTCCCAAAGTAAACATAACGGAATCTTTATAATCTTTGGCGCAACCGAAAATCGTTTCACCGAGAGCGGCGACGTTCGCGTCGTTAGAAACTTTTACGAGAACGTTGAAACGCTCTTTCACCGCCTTAACCAAATTAAACTCGGTAAAAGGGAGATTACAAGATTTTTTGACAACCCCGTTTTCAGAATCAACGATTCCGGGGCTTCCGATACCGATACCGCTAATATCTTCTATTTTAATTTTTACTTCTGAAACGAGTTCGTTAATCTGTTCCACAAGAAGTTCAACGATTTTTTCCGCTGACTCACCCGTTTTGCGACGGTTAGAAACAAGAATTTTTCCGTTTTCGTCAACGATACCCGCTTTAACACTCATTCCCCCGATATCAACGCCGATTACGTACATTATATAAGAC
>CAZNWP010000010.1:0-27028 GCA_964576995.1 uncultured Christensenella sp.
AAAAAGGTCTGACACATAACGTATCAAACCTATGCTTTTTAAATGGAGCAGGTGAAGGGAATCGAACCCTCCTCTAAAGCTTGGGAAGCTCTCATTCTACCGATGAACTACACCTGCTTTTTATTTGCGTTTATATGTTACCACATTTTTTTTAAAAAAGCAAACACAATTTAGCGTTATTTATTGTATTTTTTGAAAATCTGTGATAAAATAATAAAAAAATCTTTATGGAGATTTAAGTTATGGCATTATTCCTTAAAATAATTGAATGGTCCGACAACTCTAAAGACACGCTCGTTTACAAATATCCCCTTCCGAAAGGAGGCAGAGAAGTAAACCAAAAGAGCAAACTCGTAGTTCGCGAATCACAAGAAGCGGTTTTCGTGCATAAAGGGCAAATTTGCGATATTTTTCCCGCGGGAACTTACGATTTAAATACGGATATATTCCCTATTCTCTCTAAACTCGCCGGTTGGAAGTACGGTTTTCAAACGCCGATTTCCGTCGATATTTACTTCGTCAACGTAAAGCAGTTTACGGGGTATAAATGGGGAACGTCTAATCCGATAATGATGCGCGATCCCGAATTCGGCGCGATAAGAGTCAAAGGCTACGGCTCTTACGCGTTTAAGGTTTACGATTCCGGCGTATTCCTAAAAGAACTTTTCGGAACAAACTCTACGTTTTTAACGAAAGATATTACCGATTGGCTTAAAACGATGCTCGTTTCCGCGTTAACCGACGCTTTGGGCGAGAGCAAAATATCCGCGCTCGACCTTGCGGGAAACACCACGGAATTCAATCAAATAGTTACGGCTAATATTCAAAGCAAGTTTAAAGAAATAGGTTTACAACTCACCAACTTATTTATAGAGAATATGTCCGTTCCCGAAGAAGTCGAAAAGGCGATAGACGAACGCAGCAAGTACGGCATACTCGGCGACAAGACGGACGTTATGATGAAAGTCGCTGCGGCGGAAGCGATGAAAGACGCCGCGAAAAACCCCGGTGCGGGCGGTACGTTTATGGGCGCGGGACTCGGAATCGGCGCGGGCGCGGGGATAGGTTCCGTGTTTGCGGACGCGTTCAAATCGTCTAATCAACCGACGCAAACCTCCGCTCCTCAAAAACCCGCGGAAACGAAACGTTGCCCGTCTTGCGGCGCGGAAATACCCGCCAAGGCAAAGTTCTGCCCCGAATGCGGAGAAAAACTTCCCTCTAAAAAATTCTGTTCCGAGTGCGGCGCGGAAGTATCGAGTAGCGCGAAATTCTGCCCCGAGTGCGGCAAAAAACTGTAACCCCTTTTAAGTAAATAAAACTCTCTTCGCGCGGCAATGCCCTCTCGGCTTTGTCGCGCGGAAACTTTATCCGAAAACACTTTCGCTCGCAACTGAATTTTTTCAAAACGATTGTATTAAAAATGCTTGCTTGCAAGGGCATTTTTACGATTATTCAATTTAGCCGTCGCGCGGTCCGCGCGAGAAAACGTTAGTTTTCAAGTTTATATTTATATAAACTACTGCTTGTATTTTATCTCAAAAAGTGATATAATACGTTTAAGATAATTATTATATTTGTTTTACGGGGGCTTTTTATGAAAAAATCATTGTTTAATAAACTTTCCGTTCTATTGCTCGCGCTATTCTCGATTTGATGCTTTACTATATTTTCCGCTTGCATGCAATTCGGCAACCCGAATGATAACCCGACGGACAATCCGACTAACGAACCGCCCGAACAGACCGAGCCGATCGAGGGCGACGATCCCGAACCTTCGACGAGCGAAGAGATTTCGGACATAATACTATCCGAAGACGGCACGACCGTTACGGGGTTAAAGGACGAAAGCATAACGCAACTCACGATATCGCCGAGTTACAACGGAATTACCGTAACGCGTATCGGTGATGACGCTTTTAGTTCGCACAGTTCGCTAACGAGCGTAACCCTCCCCGACACGATAACGGAAATATATGCACCGACGCATTCTCGGACTGCGCTTCGCTAACTAACATAAATTTACCCGACTGTTTGGAAAGAATAGGCTCTTGCGCGTTCTTAAATTGCAGTAGATTATCAAACGTAATCATTCCCGATAACGTAGAAAGTATAGGTAATTAGGCATTTGCGAATTGTACTTCGCTCGAAAGCATATCTATACCTGATAGCGTAAAAAGTATATCGAATTTCGCTTTCTTTAATTGCAGTAAATTATCGAAAGTTAAATTCGGTAGCGGATTAAAAAATATCGGCAGTTCGGCGTTCGAGGGTTGCTCTTTGACAAGCGTAACAATCCCCGACGGTGCAGAAAGTATAGGCAGTTCCGCATTCAAAAATTGCACTTCGCTCGAAAGCATAATCATACCCGATAGCGTAGAAAGTATAGGCATAGCCGCATTTAACAATTGCATAAACTTAGATTTTAACACGAGCACTGACGAAAACGACAACGCGTATTATTTAGGAAACGGCTTACATCCTTACCTATGGCTGATAAAAGCAAAGTCAAACGATATAACAATTTGCAATATAAACGAAAATTGTAAGTTTATATACAGTTCCGCATTTTCATCGTGCGGCAAGTTAGAGAACGTAACTATTCCCGACGGAGTAACGCTTATAGGCAGTAGCGCATTCAGCAGTTGCACGTCGCTCAAAAATATAACGATGGGCAAAAACGTAACCACTATAGGCAGTTCCGCGTTCTTTAATTGCACTTCGATAGAAACCATAACGATTCCCGACGCCGTAACGCTTATAGGTGGTAGCGCATTCAAACAATGTACTAAATTAAAAAGAATCACTATCCCCAAAAGCGTAACGAGTATAGGTCTTTACGCGTTCGAAAATTGCAGTTCTTTAACCTCTATAACCTTCGAAAACGTAAACAATTGGTACGTTGTAGATACTTATGAGCAATGGGCTATAAAAACCAACGGCGAGGAAATCGACGTCAGCGATTCTTCTCAAAACGCGACAAACTTTAAAACAACTTATTGCAATTACGGGTGGTATAAAAAATAATCGGATAACGAAACGAAAAATTATTTACAATTTATTTCGAGATAATAATATAAATATACTTCACGGCGAAAATCTAACGGTTTTCGCCGATTTTTTTATTAAACTCGGTTTTTTTCAACTACTCCAGTCCGACAAGAAAATCTATAGTAACGTTAAAAAACTTCGCTAAGGCAATAAGCGAATACATGTTGGGTTCGCGCAATCCGTTTTCCCACAAACTTATTATCCCCTTGCTTACGCCTATTTGCTTTGCGAGTTCGACTTGCCCCAAATGCGCTTCCGTTCGTAAATTTCTTAAATTATCCTTAAAACAACTCATAGTGTAAATTATATTCTCACAACAGTAAGAAAAATACTTGACTTCTTACAACTGTAAGAGTATAATAGAATATATAATAACATAGTAAAGGAGAGTGTTATGGCAAAAGTATTCGACGACTTTTCGCATGTAAAGCCGGAATGCGCAACAAGCGACGAAGCGTCAAACCGTTATTACGCAACGCAAAGCGCGAAAAAAAAGTTAAACGAAAAAATCGAAAAACTAAAAAAAGACGGCGACGTTTTAGAATTTATCAAACCCGACTTTTACGAGGAAGAAATACGTGCGGATTTAGGTTATTATAAAATTGCCGCATACGAACCGTATAAAGGCTTTGGCCAACATTTCGTAAAACACGACTATAAAACTGGATATTCGGGAAAACTTAACACCTACACGGGCAAAGTTACGCTGCACGAAACGACGGAAAGCGAAAGAGTTTTAGAATCTTATCCCGTAGTCTTATCGGCGGAAGAATTTAAATTTATTAAAGTCGTAAAAAAAGGCACAACCGACGTCGTACGCGAAAAAGAACGAGAATTTTATAAACATTCCAACGATTTTTACGGTTTGAAAAAGGGAAAAAAACAATATGCTCCGAACGCATTTTTACTGTTTTTATATAATCTTCTTATATTCTTTATCGGTATTGCGGTTTTGCCGTATTACGCCCTTATACCCGTAAAATACAACGATACGTTAACGGCGGGCATGGCTACATTTACGTTCTACGAAGCGTTATTATACGGAAACGGTTATCGGAATTTTATGCTGAAATTTTCAATGTGGGAATATATTTTATTTGCGATAATTTCTATATGCATTTTAATTGCCTTTCGTATAAGTGAATATATTAAAAGCTATTACGAAGAGAAAGAAACTATTCCCTCGAAACGGTACTTACTCGTATCGCTCATCGGAATCTACGGTCAAGCCGTGCTTTTGTTGGTTTATTTCATATTGCGATATATTCCGTTTATTTCCGGATGTATCGTTTTAGCGTTAGGTTTCGGACGCCTCGCTTACGCGGGCATAAGCATAGGTTACGCATTTTTGTCTTTATTCAGAATTTTAACAAATCAACCGTATAAAGCAATCCGTAAGGTTACGGGTAGACGAATGCTTTTCTTTTTAGACGACGGCTTCAAAAAAACGACGAAATTAATCGCGGAAATCAAAACTTACACCTATACGCCCGTTAAACGTATAAGAACCGCAACAACCGAAAAAAAATAAACGAAAATTAACTATAATATATAAATATACTCCCTCGGCGGCGCGAATAAATTCGCGCCGCCGAGGTTATGAGAAATGCAATAACGTGTAATCGATTTTTATTCTTTATATTTTTTTACTTCTGTCTTCTTCGACGAGTTTAGCGCAAATATCGTCGAAAGTCATCGCGCCCAAATCGCCGTCTTTTCTCGAACGAACGGAAACGGTATTCTCTTCCGCTTCTTTATCGCCGACGATAAACATATACGGAATTTTTTCGAGTTGGGCTTCTCTGATTTTATACCCTATTTTTTCGTTTCTCAAATCCGCTTCGGCGCGAATACCCGCCGCCTTGAGTTTTTCGGTAACGGTCTTAGCGTATTCCGCCGTTCTGTCCGTCAAACTCATAACCTTAACTTGTACGGGGCAAATCCAGAACGGGAACGCTCCGCCGTACTTTTCGATGAGAAGAGCGAGCGTTCTTTCGTAACAACCGATGGAACTTCTGTGGATTACGAACGGATATTGTTTTTCGCCGTTTTCGTCGATATACGTCATATCGAAAGAATGAGCCGCCGCAAAGTCTAACTGAATTGTTATAAGCGTGTCCTCTTTACCGTAAACGTTTTTAATCTGGATATCGAGTTTAGGTCCGTAGAACGCCGCTTCGTCGTCCGCTTCAACGTATTCTAATCCTATATCGTCCAATATTTTTTTCATAAGAGACTCGGAGTCGTTCCACGCCTTGTCGTTGTCTATATATTTAACCTTGTCTTTACCGCGTTTGCTGAAACGGTAAGTTACGTCGTCGCGCATACCGAGACACTCTAAGAAGTAATAAGACAAATCTAAGCAACGCTTAAATTCTTCTTCTATCTGGTCGGGGCGAACGATTAAATGTCCGTCGGAGAGCGTGAATTGGCGAACTCTTATAAGCCCGTGCATTTCGCCGCTCGCTTCGTTACGGAATTCGGTAGCCGTTTCGCAATATCTCACGGGGAGATCGCGATAACTCTTTAAGCCGTTTTTGTAAATCTGATATTGGAACGGGCAAGTCATAGGACGGAGAGCCATCGCTTCGGGCGAATTTTCGTCGCCGATTATAAACATTTTATCTCTGTAATGCGCCCAATGTCCCGAAATGCGGTACAAGTCGTTTTTCGCCATATTCGGCGTTTTGGTAATCATAAAGCCGCGACGTTCTTCTTCGTCCTCGACGAAACGCGATAAGATTTGAATCATTTTCGCGCCTTTCGGCATTAAGATGGGAAGTCCTTGTCCTATAACTTCTTCCGTCATAAACAAGCCGAGGTCTCTGCCGAGTTTGTTATGATCTTTAAGTTTAGCCTCTTCGAGACGTTTAAGGTGTTCTTCGAGTTCGGATTTTTTCTCGAACGCCGTACCGTATATACGCGTAAGCATTTTGTTCTTTTCGTCTCCGCGCCAATACGCGCCCGTAACGGAGGTCAGTTTGAACGCTTTTATTCTGCCCGTCGACGGGAGGTGCGGTCCGCGGCAAAGGTCGATGAAATCGCCTTGCTTATAGCACGAGATAACGCTGCCCGCGGGGAGATCGTTTATAAGTTCTACCTTATACGGTTCGCTAAATTCCTTAAAGAGTTTAACGGCTTCTTTCTTGCCGTAAACGATTCTCTCTATGGGGAAATTGCTCTTTATAATATTTTTCATCTCGTTTTCTATCTTAACGAGATCGTCGCGAGTAACGGGAGTTTTAAATTCCACGTCGTAATAAAATCCCGCTTCGACGGTAGGCCCTATCGCGAGTTTAGAAGTGGGATAAATGTTTTTAATCGCCTGAGCGAGAACGTGCGACGCGGTGTGGCGATAAACCTGTAACCCCTCGGGGTCTTTCATCGTAACTACCGTCAATTCGCAATCTTCGTCGATTACGGTAGACAAATCTTTAAGTTCGCCGTCGATCTTAACGCAAACGGCGTTTCTTAACAATCCTTCGGATATGCTTCTCGTCGCTTCAGCGGCTGTAACGGGCGCGTCGAAGTTAATAACGCTTCCGTCTTTTAACGTGATGTTCATAACAGTTTCTCCTTAATGCTTAAATAAAAAATCCTTACGCCGCGCGAACACCGCGCGTCGTAAGGACGAAATTACATATATTCCGCGTTTCCACCTTACTTGCCGCGCGAACA
This sequence comes from uncultured Christensenella sp., assembly GCA_964576995.1. Classification (GTDB taxonomy): domain Bacteria; phylum Bacillota; class Clostridia; order Christensenellales; family Borkfalkiaceae; genus UBA1259. The sequence continues at coordinate 6,727 of CAZNWP010000010.1, forward strand.
CCGCGCGACCGCTCTTTCCGTTTTAAAGCCAACGGCGACTCTACCGATAACGAAGGTGGTTTGGGGACGAATCTCGCGCACGGGGCTTGCACCTTACCCCCGCTCTCTTTGCCGTTCTCATTCGCCTTACTTGTCCTTTTTGCGGTAAATAATCGTTTTAGGATACGTCTATAATACACCTAAAAAAGAATAATGTCAACCGTTTAAGTCGTATTTCCCGACGAAAAAATTATTTTATCGCCGTAATATTCCCGCAAATACTTTTCGTCGGTTTCGCATAGCGAGCCCGCAAGTTCCACTTCGCCGCAGTTAGAAAGAAGAACTTCGCGCGTTATCACGGCTTCGCCTCCGCCGAGCAAATCGCATCTTTTAAGCCGTCTGTAATGCGAGTCGTATACTTTGCCGTGATCTATATACACTCTCTTTTTCTTGTTTTCCAATAAATACGTTATAAAGTCTTTCAGTTGCGAACCGACGAACACGTCGGGCATATACGACGCAACGTCTTTCCATTTTCTGATAAGCGGACGAAGCCTGAAATTGTAAACGCCGTCCACCGACAACCCGTCTCCGCTTAAAAACGCGCGCGCCGCGTATTTTTTATCGTCGGGAAGATCCGCCGCGATTAAACTCGCGAACATAATTTCCGACTCTATCGCGGTTAATCCTGACACGCCCACCGTCTCTTTAAAAAAGTCGTATTTATAATTTATCGCAATCACTTCGCCGAGTTTATCCGCGAGTTCCGATCTTAAAACGTCCGAATATTCGTCGCAAAAATTCAGCGTTAAAATCGCCCGCCCGTCCGCCGTGTCGATATCCGCTTTCGCGCCCGCGCGCGTCAACGTTTCGCCCACCGACGTTTTCACGTACAAAAGGTTGTTAAGTTTTCTCTCTTCGTCGGTTATGGTTATTCTCGTCATACTCAATAGTTTACGCCCCGTTTGAAAATTTATTTATCCGCGCGATCTTTTTATTTTCGCGGCAAGAGGTTCGCCGTTGCCCCGAAACCTTTTTACCGTTCTGTAAACCGCCTTGCCCGTCTCCGTCGCGATAAGCACGGATATAGATACGGCTACGCATTTAACCCACGTAGAAGCGGACAACGACGCCACTCCGAACACCGACGGGAAAAAGGTTATTATTATAAAGTGTAACAAGAACACTCCCGCGAACGTCGCCGCCATAATCTTATTTTTCCCCGCGCTTTTAAGTATGCTCGCGCTTCCCGCCTCTCTGCAATTGAACGCGTTGACGAGTTGAAACAGAATAAACGTCGTAAACGTCGCACCGCTCTTTTCTGTCTCCGAGACGCCCATAAAGTTATAAAGGAACTGAAAAGCCATTACGCCGCCGATAAATATTCCGTTAAACGCTATCTTAAACACCGCCGTCGCACCGATTATTCCCGCGTCGCGTTTTACGGGCGGCGACTGCATTACGCGTTTGTCGGGCGGTTCTAAGCCGAGAGTCAACGCGGGCGGTCCGTCCATTATAACGTTAATCCACAACAGTTGCAAAGTATTAAACGGCGACGGAAAACCGAGAATAGACGCTATCGTTATAAACAAGAGAGCCGATACGTTGACGGATAATTGGAATAATATAAACCGTTGAAGATTTTTATACACGCCACGTCCGAACGCCACGGCTTTAACTACGGTCGAAAAACTGTCGTCTAATAACACGACGTCCGCCGCCTCTTTCGTTATCTCGCTACCCGTTCGACCCATCGCAAAACCGACGTCTGCGTGTTTTATCGCGGGCGCGTCGTTTATGCCGTCGCCCGTTACCGCCACCACTTCGCCCGCCGCCTTTAACGCGCGCACCACTCTCAGTTTTACTATGGGCGTGCTTCGCGCGATAACCGTTATACCGCTTAACGCTTTAATAAGCGCGGGTTCGCTTAGCCCCTCTATTTCCGACGCGTTCACGACGCTGCTCTCGCTATCGGCGATTTTAAGTTTTTTCGCCACGGCAAACGCGGTTTTAACGTCGTCGCCGGTGAGCATTTTAACTTTTATTCCCGCCGCCCTACATTCTTCGACGGACGCTTTCGCCTCAACTCTGACGGGGTCGGTTAATACCGCAAACCCGTCGTAAGTATACCCGCCGTCGTTTTTCCCATCGTTTTCGTTATATTCTTTATGCGCGAAACATATAACCCGCGCCGACTCTTTTTGATACGCTCCCGCGTCTTTGAGCGTCTCCTCGCGGCGACTTTCGCTTAAATCGCATTTAGCCGTTATCACTTCGGGCGCACCCTTGATAAACTCGCGCGTTATCCCGCCGACTTTAACCGTCGTCGTCATATACTTTATATCGCTGTTAAAAGGCACTCTCGCGATAACGGGAAATTTTTTATAATCCGAGACGGAAGCCCCCGCACGAACTGCCGCTTCAATCAACGCTTTTTCCGTACCGCTCCCCTTTAACACGGATTTGCCGTTCTCCCTCGTCTCTTCCGCGGCGGAATTGCACACGAAGTTTTGCAATATCGTTTCGGTAGTAAGTTTTTCCGGCACGACGCAAAACTTACCGCCGCAAACGCATTTGACCGACATTTTGTTTTGAGTAAGCGTTCCCGTTTTGTCCGAACAAATAACGCTTACCGCTCCCGCCGTTTCGGTTGCAGTCATCTTTTTTATGAGCGCGTTCTCTTTGGCGAGTTTAATCATATTAAGCGCGAGCGACACGGCGACTACCGTCGGAAGTCCTTCGGGCACAGCCGCCACTATAAGCACGACGGAAGATATAAACAATTCGCGCGCGGTATCGAAATCGAGATTGCCCGCCGCCGCAAGTCTTACCGCAGACAGAACGAACACCAACGCCGCCGCGACGCAACCTATAATCGACACGGTTTTGCCGAGTTTTGCAAGTTTTCGGTTAAGAGGCGTATCTGCCGTCCCGCTTTTTTTGAGTTCGCCCGCAATCGCGCCCATTTCCGTGGCGTCGCCCGTTGCGGTAACTATCATCTTTCCGTCTCCCGCCGCGACGAACGTTCCCGAATACACGCAGTTTTTACGTTCCGCGAGCGGTACGCCCCGTTCTAAAATCGCGTTCGCGTCTTTCTTACATTCCGCGCTTTCGCCCGTCAACGCGGATTCGTCGGTGGATAAAAAGTTGCTTTCGATAAGCCGCCCGTCCGCAACTATCTTGTCGCCGCTACGCAATAACACCATATCTCCCACCGTTATAAAGCGTTGTTCAACGATCATCGTTTTCCCGTCCCTTATAACTTCCGCGGCGGCGTTGTCGTAAATACCGTTAAGCGCGTCGAATGCTTTTCTCGAACTTCCCTCCATTATTAAAGTTATCGACACGGATAATAAAATCGCGGCGAGAATACCGAAGCACTCGGAAAAATCCGCTTCGCCCGTTTTAAATAACTTACCGAGGTTAGAACCGAACGCGACGGCAAACCCGAAAGCCAATATAACGAGCATCGGTTCTTTAAGCGCGTCGATAAGCCGAGAAAAAAAACCGCGTTTCTTTTCGGCGGTGAGTTTATTAAGTCCGTATTTTTCGAGATTTTCTCCTACGGTCTTTATATCGAGTCCGAACTTCGCGTCGCTCTTTAACGTCCTTACCGCGTAGTCCGCCCCTTTATCGTAATATTCCATAAGCAACGCTCCCTTAAAATTTTACCGCCGAGCGAGATTTTTCGCCCGCAATAATTAAAATTATGCCGTTTCTCGGAAAAATATGATTGAGCGTTGGACAAATGCGAATAATTGTGCTAAACTATTAACGTAAATTATTTTTACGAGGTTTTTATGAGCGATTACATAGTCGATATTAAAGGTGTAAACGCGGCGTTGCCGATACTTACTTTGCCGTCGGGGGTTAAAATAGCGTTTTTCAATCTTCACGGCAACCCCTCGCTTACGGAACATTGCGGAAAGCAACTTTCTAAACTGGCGGACGGTTGCGACGTATTGATTACCGCGGAATCTAAGGGACTTCAACTCACACACGTCGTGGCAAGAGAACTTGAAATGCCTTTCTACGCCGTGGCGAGAAAATCCAAAAAGTTGTATATGCAAGACGGAATATCCGTAGATTACGGCGCGTCGATAACCACGGGCAAGGCGCAACAATTGTTTTTGTCTAAACACGACGTCGATTTATTGAAAGGTAAAAACGTCGGTATAGTAGACGACGTTATCTCTACGGGCGAAAGCCTTAAAGGGTTAGAAGCGTTGGTCGAAAAAGCGGGCGGAAAAGTCGTTAAAAAACTTTTCGTTCTCGCGGAAGGCTCGGCGAAAGACAGAGCGGACGTCGAGTATCTCGCGACTATTCCGTTATTATAAAGAATAATATCTTGCCGCGGCGACGTTCGCCGCGGCGCAAACGCTCGTCGATAAACGAATTTTCCTTATATTCGTTTAAAAAGCAAATACCGACGGAAACCGTCGGTACCTGCCCAAAGGAAAAAGTTTATTGAGAGTGTGTGAGCATATTTAGGTAAAGAGTTTAGCGCGCCCCAAAGACTTTCTGCTTTTAACGATCGCCGCTATTCGGGTTTTTCTCCGCAACCGTATAAGTTGCGCCGTTTGGAATCTCCCTTTCGCTCTTTACGCCTCTATTATAGAAAACGAAACTTGAAAAAACCTTGAAAAACATTTAAATCTCAAGATTTTCTTCAAGAGAATTTTAATTTGTTTTTTAAAGGTTTTTTCAAACCTTATAAGGTAGAATAATACTATGAATATTTTAATTGCGGACGACGAGCGCGACTTAACCGACGCTCTGAAAGAAATTCTAAAAAGAAACAATTATTCGGTAACCGTCGCAAACGACGGCGAAACGGGACTCGACTTTGCCCTCTCCGGCGTTTTCGACTTGATAATATTAGACGTTATGATGCCGAAAATCGACGGATTTACCGTACTTAAAACGATACGCAGTCAAAAAATGGACGTTCCCGTTTTAATGCTTTCCGCCAAAGCCGAAACGGCTAACAAGATCGGCGGGCTTAATCTCGGTGCGGACGATTACATAACTAAGCCGTTCGACACGGAAGAATTACTTGCGCGAATACGCGCGCTTCTGCGTCGCAAAGAAAAGTTTACGGGCGACGTTCTCAATTACGGCGATATATCGTTGGATCGCGACAACGCCGAACTTTCTTGCGGGGACAAAAAAATCACGCTCGGCAAAAAGGAATTTCAAATTCTCGAAATGCTGATATTAAACGCGGGCAAGAGCATCGACAAAGAACGTTTTATCGAAAAAATATGGGGTTACGACACGGAAGCAGAATACAACACCATAGAAGTGTACGTTTCGTTTTTAAGGAAAAAACTTAACGCCGTAAATGCCAAAACGGAAATAAAATCTCTTCGCGGCATTGGCTATACGCTCGGTGAGAAAAATGGTTAAGCGCGCGCGGACTCAATTTATAGTCGTTACGATGACTATACTGTTTTTCGTGTTCGCGATAATCCTCGGCGCGACGAGTTATTTAAGGTCTATCTATTGCAGAGAATTTGCTAAAGATCGACTTTCGCGTATAGAACGCAATTACGAAAACGGCTTAACCGTCGGCGAAGGACTGATAGTCGTGGCGACGAACGAAAGCACGTTTACCGTTAAGGACGGCGCGTCCCTCTTTTCCGAAGAGAAAACCAAGGAAATAGTCGCCTCCGCCTTTGCGCTTCACTCGGAAGTATCCGCGGGTTCGGTCGGGAAAGTTTATTTTCAAACTTACGCGCTATCGGACGGTTCTTGTCTCGTAGTCGCCGCGGATATGACGGACTTTTTTTCCGCTGCGAACAACAATACGTTGCAAACTTTGATTTTCTTAGGTATATTCTACTTTATTCTCGCCCTTCTCGTATGGGCGCTTGCGCATAAAGTTTTTCAACCGATAGAAGATTCTTTATACAATCAAAGAAAATTTATCGCCGACGCGAGCCACGAACTGAAAACGCCCGTCGCGGTAATCTCCGCCAACGCGGACGTCTTAGCGGCGGGAGAAAAAAACAAATACCTCGACAGTATAAAAACGCAAACGAAACGGCTTAACTTCCTCGTGAACGATATGTTGACGCTTGCGAGATTGGACGAAAAAAGCCTCGCGCTCGTAAAGGAAAATTTCAGTTTATCCGACGTCGTAACCGAGGCGGTACTCCCCTTCGACGCGGTAGCGTTCGAACACGGGAAAATACTTCTTTCCGAAATAGAAAAAAACGTCGCTTATTACGGCGATAGAGAAAACGTTAAAAAGATAATAAACATATTGCTCGACAACGCGGTTAAATACGCCGCGAACGGCGGAACGATAAAGGTTACCCTCTCTAAAAACACGCTTACCGTAAGCAATTCGGGAAGCGATATTTTAGACGCGGACTCTAACAGAGTTTTCGAAAGGTTCTATCGCGGCGAGCTGTCGCGTTCGCGCGAGACGGGCGGAAGCGGGTTGGGGCTTTCCATCGCGAAAAGCATAGCCGACGCCAATAAATGGACGATTACCGCCAAATCGCGCTACGGCGAAAGCATGACGATAACCGTTAACTTTTGAGTTTTTTTCATTTTTTATTCTAACCTGCCGTCGCCCCGCCGAGATTCGGCGGGGCGACGGTCGTTTAATTGATTTAACTATTAGTACGCGCTTTTAATAATTTTTTCTTTTTTCTTATAATCTTTATACAATTCCGCGTAGTCCGCGTTTTTACACTCGCAAACTTCTTTAACCTTAACTATGTCGTCGGCGGCTTGTTCCGCGTCCTTAAACACGCCCGCGCCGACACCCGCGAATATCGCCGATCCGAGACACGCCGTCTCCGTTTCTTTCAGCGTCTCTATCCTCTTACCCGTTACCGCGCTTTTTATTTCGCGCCAGATTTTGCTCTTAGAACCGCCGCCGACGGAACGTATTTCTTCTACGTCCACGCCTAAATAGTCCGCGAACTCTTTAACGGTATACGCGACGGATTCCATAATAGCGCGGATATAATGTCCTTTACCGTGTTTTAATTCGATACCGAAAAACACGCCTTTAACCTTAGCGTTATTCTCGGGCATAACCGTACCGCAAAGATGAGGTATGCAAATTAAGCCTTCCGCCCCCGCGGGAACGGACTCCGCCGCGGCGTTTATCTCGTCGAACCCCTCGCCCGCGCAAAAAGTACGCTTAAAGTATTCGAGCGTCGCGCCGGCAGTCGGCGACCACATAAGCAGACAGTACAAACCTTTCCTAAAATAGTACGCCGACACTTTCAAACCTTCGACGTACGGCGGAAATTTTTCCGTAACGGCGCACACCGCAAGCGCAGTACCCGTCGTTTCGCTCATCAAATTTTCTTTGATGACCCCCGCTCCCGTTATTCCTGCGACTTGATCGAGCGCGGAAGTAACGACTTTAACGCCGCGATATTCGCCGACGAGCGTTCCGCTTTCGCAAAGCGCGGGAAGATTTTCTTCCGTTACGCCGACGTACCGCAAAATTTCAGGAATATACTCGCCCGTTTTTACGTTCATCAAAAGCGACGAAGAATAAAGCGAACGAGACGCGGCGAACTTACCCGTAAGACGGTATAAAATATAGTCCTCGAGCAACAAGAATTTATCCGCTTTAGTAAACACGTCGGGGCGGTTTTCTTTTATCCACTTAATCTTCGGCGCGGGGTAACCCGCGGGAATTTCCGCTTGCCCCGTCAGTTCGTATATTTTTTTAAGTCCGAAGGTTTTCTCCATATCCTTTGCTTGCTCTTCCGCGCGACTATCCAACCAACTTATAGCGTTCATTAAAGGTTTGCCGTCTTTATCGAGCACGACGAGCGTTTCGCCCTGCGTATCCACGGCGAGCGCGGTTATTTCGAACTTTTCCGCAATCTTATTAAACACCGTCTCGAACGCACGGAAAAATTCTTCCGCAGGGAACTCGATAAATTCGCCCTCGGTTAGAAGTTTATATTGTACGGACTCGGTTGCGAGGCGTTCGCCCGTCTCGCTAAAAAGACACGCTTTCAAAGACGTCGTGCCGAAGTCAACGCCTAAAAGATTTTTAATCATTTCTGCTCCTTGATTTTAGGTTGCTCGTCGCATAAATTGTTTTTGTTTTTAGTCAAGAGGTGCGCTACCGCGAGGAATACCGAAACCACGACGGCTATTACCGCCGCGTTTATAAACATCAATATCCACCCCTCGTTGCCGTTTACGCCGTTCACGTTGGCAAAGTCCACCATTTTGCCTATAACGGTAGGCGCGACTCCCGCGGAGACGGCTGCCGCCGCGTTTATTAAAGCGGTATACGCACCCGTATTTACCTGCGTGCGCATATCGAACGTGGCTACGGATTGCAAGCCGGTAAGCACACGCGTCGAAACGATAAACGCCGCAATAAGCAACACCGCGACGATTACGCTGACGCCGTAAACGAATATAAGCGCCGCCGCCACGACGAGCGGAATTGCCGAAGCAACCACGCCGACCTTAACGAAGTTCTTATATTTTTTAGACACCGATATGGCTATGGCGGGACCGAAGAACGTCATAATCGGCACTACCACCGATATAACGATAGACACGGAGTCGGGAAAACCGTAAACCTCTTTAAAGAAATTCCCCACCCAATTGTTTATAGAATAGTATAACGTCGTCGCGAGAACGGAATAAACTATGCTCCAAAAATAAAACCAAAATACACGCTTTTTCGTACCCAACGTAAACAATCCGCGATTGTAAAAAGAGTCTGAGTCGTGAGTCGTTTTTTCGCTTTCCGAAGCCACGACGCGCATTTTGCTTTCCGCATCCGGATAGGCTTTCTTAATCCGAGCCGTAACGACGGCGAAAAACACGATGGAACATATTAAGATTACGCCGAAAATCACGTAAGGCGCTCTCCACGAACCCGCCGCCACGCACGAAGCGGATACGCCGTAAGCCACGGTATTACCTATCGCGAACCCCGATTGCAAAAACGCGTTGCCCGTCGATATAAGGTTCGGAGGCAAGTACACGCCGAGCGTATACATACAGCACGCGTATATTCCCGCTTGAAACGCGCCTTGAAGCGCGAACAATATCCACACTTGAGCCATATCGGAAGCGACCGCCACGAGTATTCCGCACACCGCCGCGAGCGGAACGGTTACGATAAGATACAGTCTGACGTTAAGTTTATGCATTAAGAACGCAAGCACGACTTGCACGATCGCGTACGTAATAAAATAATACGTGTTAGCGAGACTCGCGTTAAATTTATCCGTCTGCATCGCTTCGATAAAAGTAACGAGTTCCGCGCTAAACACGCTTTTAATGCACATCATCGACGTGTATAGAGCAAAACACGCCGCAATGAGCAACTTGAAAATTCTAACGCCGTTTTCCGTATTACCTGCCGTTTCCGTCGTTTTCATAATCTATCCTCTTCCATTCGTATTTAGAAAAAGTCTTTTTTAAGTATATCGCCGCAAACTTTTCGTTTTTAAGCGTTTCCGACGGCACGTTTCTGTCGAACGCGACCCAACCGTCTACGTTTTTAAATTCCGCAAATTCGAGATCCGCTTTATCGAAAGCGCACTCGCCGATTTTAACGACCGACGCCGGTATTATCGCCTTAATTATTTTCGCCGAGATAAAAGCGCCCGCTTTAATTTCGGTTACGGGTAACCCCTCGTGCGTATCGGGAATTTCGACTAACGAGTACGAGCCGTCCGTTATTCCGCTAACCTCGTAACCTTTTCCGTCCGCCGTCGCGTTGAAAAACAACGTCGGAACGGAATTTTCGCCGTTCTCCGCCTCTCCTGCCGTTTCGTCCGTATCGGAAGGCTTAGCCGTTTCCGCGGGCAACGTCGCCGAAGGGAATATATTCCCGCTCCCGCCGCCACACGAAAACGTTATTAAACACGATAGCGCGAGTATAAGCGCGACGAAGTTCTTTTTCATTTGTGAAAATCGAAAACGATTTATTTATTAAAGTTATCTTTAAGCGAGACGATTTCGCTGAGTATTTCTTTTCCGCCTACCGTCAAACGCTTAAAATAACCCGTTCTCATAAGTTGGAAAGGTTTATCCGCGTCGCCCTCGAACACGTACGGTTCGACTTTGCCGTTAAACACGGTAACGCTATCCTCGTTCATACGCTCGGAGAAGTCTTGCCCCGCGTACTCTTCGTCTTTTAAGAGATAGCCGTATTTTCTGACTTCGACGTCCACGCAGTCGTCGGCGTTAACCCATTGAATAGTTCCTTTAACCTTTACGCCCGACGTGTCGTTGCCGCTTCTGCTTTCGGGCAGATACGAACACAACAGTTCTTTCACGTCGCCGTTCTCGTCGGTAATAACCTCGTCGCAACGCACTATGTACGCCGATTTAAGACGCACCATACCGCCTTTTTTCAGTCTGAAATATTTGGGAGGCGGAGCGAGAGAAAAGTCGTCCGCGTCTATATAGAGGTTCTTACCGAATTTAATCTTGCGCGTTCTTTTAATTTCTTCGTTGGGATTTACGTCGAAGTCGACTTCTTCTCCGCCCTCTTCGGCGTAATCGGTTATCGTAAGTTTAAGCGGCTTCAATACGCCCATCGCGCGTTCCGCGTGTACGTTTAAGTATTCTCTTATGCACGCTTCGAGATAAGAAATCTGTACTTCGGAGTTGGCTTTCGCAACGCCTATTCTCGCGCAGAAGTCTTTTAACGCTTCGGCGGGCACGCCGCGGTTTCTCAGCCCAGTCAAGGTTGGCATACGGGGGTCGTCCCAGCCGTCAACCTTGCCTTCGTCGACGAGTTTTTTAAGATAACGCTTGCTCATAACGAGGTTCGTAACCGACAGCCTCGCAAATTCTATTTGACGCGGCTTGGGGTTAAAACCGAGCGTTATACCTACCCAATCGTATAAAGGTCTGTGATCCTCGAATTCGAGCGTGCAAAGCGAATGAGTTACGCCTTGCAAATAGTCGCATATCGGGTGCGCGAAGTCGTACATAGGATAAATGCACCACTTATCGCCCGTGCGGTAATGCGTTTCGCGAAGTATTCTATATATAACGGGATCGCGCATATTTATATTAGGCGAAGCCATATCAATTTTTGCGCGCAAGCATTTAGAACCGTCGGGATATTTCCCGTCGCGCATTTCGCGGAAGAGTTTTAAGTTCTCTTCTACGCTTCTGTTCCTGTACGGGCTTTCCTTTCCCGCTTCTTTAAGATTGCCGCGGTTAGCGGAGATTTCTTCGGGAGTCATATCGCAAACGAACGCGTTGCCGAGCATTATCTCCTTTTCCGCATAATTATAAATATCCTCGTAAAAATCAGACGCGTGAGTAACTTCGTCGTACTTAAAACCGAGCCACGCTATATCTTTTTTTATCGCTTCTTCGAACTCTTCTTTTTCTTTGCTGGGATTGGTGTCGTCTAAAAAAAGATTGCATTTACCGTCGTATTTTTGCTTAACGCCGAAGTTAAGGCACAAAGATTTCGCGTGCCCGATATGAAGATAACCGTTCGGCTCCGGAGGGAAACGCGTTTGAATCGCGCTGACCTTTCCGCTTTCGATTTCGTCGTTTATAATCTGTTCAATAAAATTAGTCGCTTCCATAAAACCACCTTTTAATCGTCGTGTAAACGCGGAATTGAACCGCCGTATTCTAAGTATAACACTAAATTTCTAAAAACAAAAGCAAAAAAACCAAGTTTTTCGATAAATCGTCAAAATTATCGCGATATATTTAAAAACGGAACCGAGTTTTCAGTTCCGAATCGTTTTTCCGCCGTCGTAATGACGCGAAAAGTAAAGTTAAAAGTAAACCGCAAAGTGCGGTTACGTGCGCTATATTCCCATACGCTTTAACGCGTGCAAATAAAATAACATCGTGGAAGAATAATACGTGGACGAGGGAGACGGCTTTCTCGTAAACGTGTCGAGTTCTTGACTGAACGGTCGCGTTTCGTCTAACGTGAACGCCGTAACCCATTTTTCCATATTACTCTCTAAATAATTTGACAAGCCGTAATCGTCCATCCACAAAAGCGTGCGAAGCATAGTAAGCCCTTGACAAAAATAATTCCAAGAATTGCCTTCGCGATTTTTAACGAAAAGTTTATCCGAAGCGGCTACCGATATATCGGGCATTACCTCGGGAAGAACGTCGCTATCCGTAGGTCTTTCGGACGCGTCGGCGAAAAATCTCGTTTCGTATTTACCGAACCCGTCGTGTCGCATACTCAAATCGTGCCCCGTATCGAAACCGCAAAACGTTTCGCAAAGCCCGCGGTTAAACCTGTATTTAACGAGCCATTCGTCCCACTTTTTAAGTTTTTCGTACACGCCGCGCTTATACTCGGCGGAAACGTCGTTCAACTTCATTGCCAAAGCGCAACACTTGGCAAACGAAACGCATTCTTGCAGTTGCAATACTCGTAGTTAATACTGCCGTCGGGCGGCAATATTGCGCGAAACGGAAATTATCCGTCTGCTTTTTGCCCGTCCAAAAACGTCGATACGTGATTAAGGGCAATCTCTTTTTGGCTTTTTTCGTAATCCGCCCAAGCGATTCCGTCGTAAGCGTGTTCTAACCACACGCCGTTATACGTCCCCGATATTTTGAATATTTTCCTTTGCAGCGAACGAATTCTATAAGATGATTATCGTAAATATCCGTCAGAATTTTTTCGCGCAAGATTTTCGCTTTTTCCTTAACGCTCCTATCCATAGACTTTAATTATCCCCTTTAATTTTCATCATTTCGATAAATATCTCGGCGGTGGCGTACGCGTCGGATAACGCGCGGTGGTGATTGAATACTACTCCGAAGTGATCCGCCACCGTATTTAGTTTATTGTTGACGAGCCCCTTAACGTAGGTTCTCGACATAATCATAGTATCCATCACCTTATTTAGCACTTCGAAATCTTCGGCGTTCGCCTCTTTTTTCACGAAGGATAAGTCGAAGTTTGCGTTATGCGCGACGAGAACGGTTCCGTCGATAAACTTCATAAAGTCGGGGAAAACCTCTTTAACGTTGGGTGCGTCGGCAAGCATTTCATTCGTTATACCCGTAATTTTAGTATTTTCCGCCGACACGGGTTTAGACGGTTTAATAAGCGTAGTCCACTGCTCGGATATTTTTCCGCCTTTGATTTTGACCGCGCCTATCTCGGTTATTTCGTCCGTCGCGTTGTCGAGACCCGTTGTTTCCAAGTCGAACACGACGTAATCTTTACCCGTTAAATCTTTCGGCAAAAACTCCTCTAAGTCGAACATGTCCCTGATTTTAACGACGGTTGCGGGTTCGGGGAATATCTTTTTATAGTTTCTCGGCGGATCTTTTTTCCCCTTGCCTTCCGCCTTAAAACCTTCGGGGAAAGAGCATCTGTTTATTTTCTCGTAAGTAAGCGATTTTCTACCGTTGTATTCGCCGAGCGTTGCCCGCGCGATTATGGCGTCGCCCTCCTTTATCTCTTTTATTTTCGGATAAGTATTCTTCTTAGTAAAGTACACGCCGCTCGTTCTGCCCGTCGTATCGTCTATATGTATAATGAAAAACGGTTTGCCCGTTTTAGTAGTGCGCTCGTCTATCGCCGTAACCGTACCGCATACCGTAACGGATCCGTCCGTCAAATCTTCTATATAAGTCGCGGTATCTCCCATCGCGATATCGTCTATCGGCACTACGTTTTTAACCTTTATCGTTCTGCGAGTAATTTTTTGAAGTTCGCTCTCGTAAACCTCTTCGGATAACAAATTAACCTTTTCGACGTCGGTTTTAATCTCCGTCGTTCCGACGAAGTCCGAACAAAAATGCCCCGCGAGATATTCGTTGAGTTTTTGCATTGCACCGTTTTTAACTACGTATTCCGCGCCGTCCGCGGGAAGTTTTATCGTGTATTTGACGAGGTTGCCGATCTTCGCGGAGGTTACGTCCGTTTCGTCCATAAAAATGGATACGGACGGATAATTCTTTTTTAAGAACTCGTAAGCGGCGAGGTTTACCAATTGATCGTCGCTCGCGATTTTTTCCACTTTTATCAAAATTTCCGAAAAAGACTCCGAAGTGAGAGCGTCGGCTCGTTCCGCGATTTTACGCTTCAACGCGTCGTCCACGTGCTTATCGCATATAAAAACGTAGGTTACCGACCTCGCTTCTTTGTTGATTTCGACGTTTTTAACTTTGATATTTTCGAGTCTTTCGTCTATTTTCTTTATTTCGTTTAAAAAATCTTCGTAACTTCTTATCGCAGACATTCGTCTATCTCCTTAAAAAAGACTTCTCTCACTCTCTCTTTATCGACTTTTTTAATCACTTCGCCGTTTTTGAAAATTACGCAACAGTCTTTGCCGCCCGCGATTCCGACGTCCGCGTCCGACGCTTCGCCCGGGCCGTTGACGACGCAACCCATAACCGCTATCTTTATCGGTTTTTTCACGTCTTTAACGTACTCTTGCACTTCCGCCGCAAAGCGCATGCAATCCCACGCGCATCTACCGCAAGTAGGACAAGCGACGACTTCGGCGCAATTCTCGTTAAGTCCCGCCGCCGACAAAATCGCTTTCGCCGCGACGATCTCGCGAACGGGATCCGCAGACAAACTCACTCTGACGGTATCGCCTATTCCGTCCGTCAACAAAGAACCGACGGCAACCGCGTTTTTAATTATTCCGTTGTACTCCGTTCCCGCTTCCGTAACGCCTATATGCAATGGGTAATCGCACTTTTGAGCGACGTATCTATACGCTTTCACGGTGAGCGGCGCGCTCGATGCTTTGACGGAAATTACTATATCGTCCACGCCGTACTTTTCTAAGATAGCCGCGTTTTTAAGCGCGCTCTCGCCCAACGAAATCTCGTTTTTACCGTACTTTTTCAAAAACTCTTTTTCAATGCTTCCCGTGTTAGAACCTACTCTGACGGGTATCCGCGCCGCCTTTATTGCCGCCGCCACGCTTTTAACGTTTTCTTCTCCGCCGATATTCCCTGGGTTTATGCGTATCTTATCCGCGCCGCCGTCTATCGCCGCTATCGCGAGACGGTAATCGAAATGGATATCCGCGACGAGCGGCATTTTTACTCTTTTTTTCAATTCGCGAAAAGCCGCCGCGTCCTCTTTATCCAGCACGGAAAAACGCAAAATATCGCAACCCGCTTCTTCGAGCCGCAACGCTTGTTCCGTAGCCACGGTCAAATCGCTTATTTTATAAGTCGACATCGACTGTATAGCGATTTTTTCTCCGCCGCCTATTATTACGTTACCTATTTTAACTTTTTTACTCATACGATATATTGTATCACATTTTTCGACGAATGTAAACTTCCGCGCATAAAAAAATCGGCGCGATTACGTTTTTCTCGCCCGCGCCGAAAATTTTATTGTATTCGCATTTTGTACATATAGAGTATGTTTTGATAATAATCGTCGAGATAGGTTATAAGTTTAGTCTCCGACGTAATGTCTTGAAAGGCTTCCTGCTCCGACAGTAAGTCGTAATACGCGCACACGCAATCTATAACGTCGGCGTAATACCCCATTTCGACGAGTTGTTCCTTCGTGAACGACGAGGAACGTATATCCATATATCTGAGTCTTAAAGATCTCGTCGTAACGGTTATGTAATTGTCGTACTTCTGCCGTTTTTCGGACAACGAATTATTATACTTAAACACTTCGCGAACGGTTTCGTCCTGTTCCGCCTTTAATTCTTCCGCCTTGGCTTCCGTCTCGCTCGCGTGAACTTCGTCGTAATACTCGTCCGCGGCGGCAAGCGCGGCGTTCTGCGCGGTAATCTCCGCCTCTATCTCCGCGATTTGCGCGTTTTTATCCGCTTCCGCGGCGGCGAGAGCGGCGTTCTTCTTCGCTTCGAGTTCCGCGATTTTGTCTATTATCACGTTGGAACGGGCAAAGCCCGACTTAACCGCCTGCTTTTCCGTTTTATCCTCGCTTGCCGCGTACGTCGCGTTTATCTGCGCTTTAAGCGTTTCGGCGTTTTGCGCAACCGTTTCTTTTTTCGCGGTGAGCGCGGCTATCTTTTCTTTAACCGTCTTTTTAAGCGTGAGCATCTCTCGTTCGTGCGACGCTTTAACGAGCGTCGCCGCTTTGCTTTTTAACTGCGCGGGCGTAAGTTCAGTAAACTCCATATCGTCTAATTCGAGCGGTTTTAACGTCGCGTCGGTATACCCCTCCCGCGTAATTCTGTAATAATTGTATATTTGCCCTAAGACCTCGTACATTTGCGCCTTAGTGGTGGGTAAAGTAAACTGCATTATAGTTCTCCGTGTATTCTGTATTTTATTTTAATTTCGTCGGCGAAAGCGCCCGTTTGCGAAAAAGAAAACCGCCTCGATACGAGATTGCATTTTACGACGTTGCACCCCTTTTTAAGCGCGAAAGTTTTCTCGCCGAAATCGCCCGACACGGTAAGATAACCGTCGCCGTCGCAGCAAAGAGACGCGCCCGTTACCGTTTTTAATTCGCACGCGCCGAGATCGCTTTGCATTACGTCGCCCGCAACCGTCTCCGCGTTTTCCGCGAAAGCGTAAAAGCCGCCCTTTTCCGAATCGTAAAAAATGCCGCCGTCGCAAATATCTCCGCCGCAATCCGCCGCGTTTGCCGCGAACGCATCCCCGTCCGTGTCGCAATATAGCGTTTTATTCTTCCCGCCGGACGAAAACGACAAAAGGTAATACCCCGCCGCGGTATGCGCCTTTCCCGCGTTTTTCACCGCGTCTTTATACAACACGTCGTAAGTTTTAAGCGACGAGTTGAGCGCGGCGAGTTTGCCGTTGGTAATAAAATATATCGTTTCGCCTATCTTAACCGCGCTACGCTTGACGACGTTCAAATATCCGACTTGAAGCCGTTCCGCGCGATAATCCGTTCTGTCGCCGAAAACTTCGAGATAAACAATCGAACGCTCGCACACGACGCACAACTTCCCGTTTTTCTCGGTCATATACCGCACGTTGCCGTCTCTCGCCTCGACTTCGTAGTAGCCGCCGAGTTCGAGATTTACGCTAAAATTCGTAAAATCGAATGGCGCGGAAAAACGTATCGTCCTGCCCGTCGCGACGAAAAGCATACCCGCGAACACCGCGTAGCAGTCGCCTTTAATCGAAACGTCAAGGGGCTCGGCTTCTCCCGTAATCGCGCACTCGTTCTCGCCTATCAACAAAAAGCGTTTTTCGCCCGTAACGGTTATCTCGACTATATCGGGCGCGGAATCGAAAGTCTCTTGACTCGCAATGGCGTAACCGTCCGCGGTTTTTCTATAAACTTTTCCGTCGTCGCAATACGCGAAAAACTCGCCGTCCGCATTTTTTATCGCGCGCACGGTCAACCCCGGGGGCGGATCAAACGCGAAAGTCGGCGCGAGTATTCGCTTGCTTTCGCTCTTTTTAACGGCGAGCGTTACCGTCTTTTCAGTACCGCCGATCGAAGAAAACCCGTACACCTTACTTCTCATAACCAACCTCGCCTTTTAGTTCGGGTGTTTTGCGGCAAGCAAAAGCACTCTACTCCGTCCGAATATCTTTTGCGCCAGAACGTCGCTTCGTCGAACCGCCCTTGCGTTAAACAATATTCCGCTATTACGCCGTACGAAAGCACCGTCGTAGACACGTCGCGTTCCGAATAGCCCGTTTCGTCGTCGAGTCCGAAGTTGGACGGAGCGTAAGCGTAAGCCACGGTAAATTCGCCGACGCCCGTTATCACGTATTCCGCGGTAACCGTGTAGTCCGCCTTATTTCCGTACGCGTCGTACACGGCGAGTATTTTTACGGCGTTTTCCTTTAAGTCGGTATACTTTATTCTGCCGTCCGTCGCGATGAGTTTCTCTTCCTTTTTAAGGGGAACGTACGTCGCCGACAGTTCGCTTACCGTAAGATTGACGAGCCTCGTAAGTAAGTCGATTTTTTTAAGCGTTTCCGAGTCCGATTGAGACGGTTCGGCTTCGAGCGCGGAAAAAACCCGTTCTTCCCCGAGCAACGTCGCCGCCGATTTTATTATTTCTTTAACTGTCATTATTCTCCTCTATCCTTTTTTTAGTCCGCGTAAAACTTAGGGCGGCGCGGACGGCGTGCCGTCCGCGCCGCCCCCTTAAGCGTTTTATTCGGTTAAATAAAAATAATATTAGGTAATGCCCGTAAGAAAGCCTTGCCCGTACGGTCTCGCGCAAACTAGTTCCGCGTATTTGACGAGCGTCGCGGTGAACACGGGTTTACCCGCCACTTGTTTCAACACGCTTCCGTCGTCGCCCGTAAGCCATTGCCAATCGCAAAGTTGATGCAAAGTAAAGTCTTTCGTGTTAATAATATACATACTGCCCTCGGGACAAAATCTGTCCGCAACGACGGGTATGCCGTTATAAGACATCGCTTTATACCCGCCCGCAAGTTCCATCGTGTCGGTGGTACGTCTGTTTGCGGACAACATATTCTGCATAGCGCGACGAACGCCCCAAGAACAGATAATGAGATCCGCGGGCGCGCCGCCGTTTTCTTCAACGTAGTCGAGAGCCTTTTGAATTTTCGCTTCGGTAATCGCTCCGACCGAAGATACGCTATACGGGGTAAGCCAGAGGTTCGACTTCTTTTCAAGTCCGTAAAGGGTGGTCGCGCTTGAATCAAATATCGCGCCGAGCCCCGTTATCTCGTTATTGTAAGAGCCTTGTACGGTTATAAGCGTGTTTTCGGGAATCGTCGAAGAAGTCGCCGCCGTACCGCTTACCGTCATCGCGCAAGATATTCTGTCTAACGCGGTAATTCTTCTGCCGCCGAAGTTCTCGATAACGTCGCCCGTGGTCGCGTCTCTGAAATCGACTACCATACCTTCCATAAGGCTTTTCGCGCTGTCGACTACGATAATACCCTTGGTTACCGACTTTACCTTGGCAACCTTGCCCGAACCGTCGCCGAACAACATTCTGCCGAGGTTAAACGCGCTCGCTTTTATAAGCCCGTCCATCTCCGCGTTTAAGAGGTTGACGAACGCACCCGAATTGTTTTCGGACGCTCTTATCGCTTTATCGGTAATTTCAATAGTACCGTAAAGGTTTTTGAGCGTCGAGGTTATCTGTTTATAATCGTTTCCCGACGAAGAAGGCAGATTGCCCTCTTCCGTTCCCGCGCCCACGCCGCCGTTCATACCGAAGGTAACGAGTTTTTTTACTTCTTTGCCCCACACGTCGTCCGTGCTGCGTTTAATCATCGAATAAAAAGGCGATACGCAATCGAGTTGAGAGGATACCGCGTCGAGATAATACGTCTTTAACGCTTTGTCAGCGTTGGTTAAATTTACTGCCATTGTTTTCTCCTATAAAATAAATTTTTTCGTTTCGGATTATCTTCCGAATATTTCTTTGGCGAGACGTCCCGCCTGTTCGATCGTCTCGGGGCGAGCGGGCGGGTTTTTAATTCCCACGCCGTTGCCGTCCATAACGATCGCTTTGCATTTCGCGCCGAGGACTTCTTTTAAATACTCTTTCAAAACTTCGTCTCTGTCCGTTTCTCGTTTAACTTCCGTCTCCGTCGCGTTATCGGAATACGTCGTCGGGGCGTTCGCCTTGTCGACGGCGGCCGCGGATTCGAGTTGTTTTATCCTCTGACAGCGTTTGGTAAATTCAGAGTGTAAAGCGTTGTACGCCTTATAAAGCGCGTCCGCGTCCTTAAACTTTCCGTATGAGACGTGTTGATTTTGCGCGCCGTTTTCCTTTTCCGCCTCCGCGGGTTGCGCGGATAATTCCGCCGTTTGTTCAACGTTAAGTTCTTCCATTTTCTTTTCTCCTTATAATTTTTTAATTTCGGCTTGCGCCGCGGCGCGCTTTGCCGCGCGCGATTTGTCTTTGTGTTCCTTTAAATGCGCGAACAACCTCGCCTTTTCGTCCTCTTTTAAGTTCTCGTATTCGCTTAAAACGTAACGCGTGTGTTCGTCCGCGTGAATTTCGTCGTCGTCCACTTCTTCCGTTTCAAGCCCCGATTTTCTTATTATCGCGTTTTCGTTCTGCGCTTTCTCGCTCTGCATTGCGGATAACCCTTTCTGATAATCGAGGTCCTTATACCCTAAAAGCGATAAAACCTTTTCTTTCGTCGCGGGGCGAAGCCTTCCCGACTCGTCCGTTAAAAGTCCGCTCTGGTACAGTTTGAATATCATTTCCTTTTTCTGACTGTGCGAATATAAAAGTTCGTTCTCGTTTTCGAGATATACTTCGTCGGTATTAACCGCCGACTTGTCCGCGTAAACGACTTTGGTTTTATTAAACGAGTCGCGCACTTTAACCGCCCGCACTCCCGCCGAAAACTGTGCGTAAAGCCTTATGGCGTGTTTCGCTATTTCAAGATAACACTTGCGAATATTCTCCGCGGG
>CAZNWP010000011.1:0-25823 GCA_964576995.1 uncultured Christensenella sp.
GATATAATATATTCGTAAGTTGCAAAGCAACGAAATAATATATAATTATGGAGGCGTCTTTTATGACATGGTTTAACAAACAAAGTCGTTTGGTACAAATTCTTTTACTATTGATTCCCGTCGTAAACTGGTTTACGGAAATCTTGGTCAGATGGTCTACGTTCTTGAAGAAGGGCGGACTTATAAGACTTATCATCTGTATTCTCGTAACGATACCTTCGGGTATAGTTTTCGGTTGGATTGATTTGGTTTGGGTTCTTCTTTTCAAGAAACTGTGCTTGCAGTAACGATTTTAACGTCGTAAATACGAAAACGGTGAAAGAGATTCGAGTTTTGTTCGAATCTCTTTTTAACGGGAAAAACACAATATATTGTGTTTTGTAAAAATTTTTTAACTATATCTTGTAAAAGGTTGACATTATAAACGCGAATGTGTTATAGTAGATACGTTCCATTAAAAGTTATGAGTACGGAGGATTAAATAAATGTTTCAAGTAAGGAAAAGAGACGGACAACTCGTAGAGTACGATATGTCCAAAATTTCGACGGCGTTGTCGAAAGCATTTAACGCAAAGCAGGTTAATTACACCGCGGATATACTAAATATGCTTACGCTTCGCGTTTCCGCAGACTTCGGCAAAAAGATTAAAGATAACGTCGTCAGTGTAGAAGATATACAAGACAGCGTAGAAGTCGTGCTTATTCAAGCGGGTTACGTCGAAGTTGCGAAAAGTTATATTTTATACCGCAAACAACGCGAAAAAGTTCGTAATATCAAAGAGACGATCGTCGACTATAAAAAAGTCGTTGACGATTATTTGAAGGTTGCCGATTGGCGCGTTAAGGAAAATTCAACGGTAACGTATTCCGTCGGAGGACTCATTTTGTCCAACAGCGGCGCGGTAACGGCAAACTATTGGCTTTCCGAAATTTACGACGACGAAATCGGAGAAGCGCATAGAAACGCCGATATACACATTCACGATCTTTCTATGCTTACCGGTTATTGCGCGGGTTGGTCGTTAAAACAACTTATAAAAGAAGGACTCGGCGGTGTCCCCGGGAAAATAACCTCGTCTCCTGCGGGGCATTTGTCCACGCTTTGCAACCAGATGGTAAACTTCCTCGGTATAATGCAAAACGAATGGGCGGGCGCGCAAGCCTTCTCGTCTTTCGATACTTACCTTGCGCCGTTCGTTAAGGTTGATAAACTTACTTATAAAGAAGTAAAACAATGTATTCAGTCCTTTATTTACGGTGTAAATACTCCGTCGCGTTGGGGTACTCAATCTCCGTTTACCAACATAACGCTCGATTGGGTAGTGCCTAACGATCTTGCGGAAATGAACGCGATAGTCGGCGGTAAGGAAATGGACTTTAAGTATAAAGACTGCAAAGAAGAAATGGCGATGGTAAATAAAGCCTTTATTGAAATTATGATTGAAGGCGACGCGAACGGTAGGGGATTCCAATATCCTATACCGACGTATTCCATTACTCGCGACTTCGACTGGTCGGAAACGGAAAACAACAAACTTTTGTTTGAAATGACGGCAAAATACGGCACGCCGTACTTTTCTAACTACATTAACTCCGATATGGAACCGTCGGACGTCAGAAGTATGTGTTGCCGTTTGAGACTTGATTTAAGAGAACTCCGTAAAAAATCCGGCGGCTTCTTCGGAAGCGGCGAAAGCACGGGTTCGGTCGGCGTGGTTACTATTAATATGCCGAGAATAGCGTATCTTTCCGCTACGGAAGAAGAGTTCTACGACAGACTAAAACACCTTATGGATATATCCGCGAGATCTCTTAAAGTAAAGAGAGATACTATAACCAAACTTTTGGACGCGGGACTTTATCCTTATACGAAAAGATATTTGGGGACTTTCTCCAACCACTTCTCAACGATCGGTCTCGTCGGTATGAACGAAGCGTGCCTAAACGCAAAATGGATAAAGAAAGATTTAACCGCTCCCGAGGCTCAAACGTTTACTAAAAACGTATTGAACTTTATGAGAAATAAACTTTCCGACTATCAAGAACTTTACGGCGATCTTTATAACCTCGAAGCGACTCCCGCGGAATCCACTTCTTTCCGTTTGGCGAAGCACGATAAAAAGAGATATCCCAATATAATAACCGCGTCGGATACGGACGAAAGTAAAACTCCGTACTATACCAACAGTTCGCACTTGCCCGTTGGCTATACGGACGATATTTTCTCGGCGTTAGACATTCAAGACGACTTGCAAACGCTTTATACTTCCGGAACGGTATTCCACGCTTTCTTAGGGCAGAAGTTGCCTGATTGGAAAGCCGCGGCAAATCTCGTGCGTAAGATTGCGGAAAACTATAAACTCCCTTATTATACGATGTCTCCGACGTATTCGGTATGTTCCGATCACGGATATATCGCGGGCGAAGTTTATAAATGCCCTATATGCGGTAAGACGACGGAAGTTTACAGTCGTATAACCGGATATTATCGTCCCGTTCAAAACTGGAACGACGGCAAACGCGCAGAATTCTCCGCAAGAAAGGTTTACGACGTGGCTAACTCGCACTTTACCGCGAAAGAAGAGCCCGTTTCAACCGAAAAATACGAACGTACTCGTCAAGACGATATTCTCGTTAAACCCGTATTATTTACTAGAACGGGTTGTCCTAACTGCAAAACGAGCAAAATGATGCTCGATAAAGCGGGAATAGCGTACGACGTTATCAACGCGGAAGAAGATAAAGAAACGACGCTTAAATTCGGCGTAAAGAAAGCGCCTACGCTTCTCGTACCCGACGGCGACGGGTTTAAGGCTTACGACAATGCAAGCGAAATAAGAAAATATATAGAGAGTATACGTTAATGTACGATATTATTGTAATAGGCGGCGGCGCGGCGGGTATGACTTCCGCGCTGTACGCGTTAAGAAACGGCAAGACCGTTTTAGTTTTAGAAAGCGAAAGTTTAGGCGGACAAATCGCGACGTCTCCGAGACTTGAAAATTATCCGTCGATAAAAGCGATAAGCGGCGAAGCGTTTGCCGATAACCTTTTCGAGCAGATAACTTCTATGGGGGCGGATTTTGAAATAGAAAAAGCCGTTTCGATAGATAAAAAAGCGGACGAAACGTTTAGCGTTTCTACGGAATATAACGAATATACCGCGAAAAGCGTAATTATTGCGGCGGGCGTAAAACATAAAAAATTAAGAACAAAGTCGAATCGTGACGATCTCGTAGGAAAGGGTGTTTACTATTGCGCGATATGCGACGGTGCGTTTTATAAAGGGCAAGAAGTCGCCGTTATAGGCGATGCGAATACCGCTCTTCAATATTGCTTGCTTTTATCGTCGTATTGTAAAAAGGTTTACGTTTATACTTTGTTTGATAAGTTTTTGGGCGACAAATCGCTTATTAAAGCGGTTACCGCGAAAGAAAATATCGAATGGCGTCCGGAAACGAGCGTTACCGACTTTGTCGGCAACGACAAATTGACGGCGATTGAATATAAAGATAAAGACGGCAATATTTTAACTCATGATTTACCCGCGGTTTTCGTTGCGATAGGGCAAGTTCCCGATAATAAAGCGTTTGAAAATCTCGTGGATTTAGACGCTAACGGATATATTATATCCGACGAAACGTGTAAGACTAAAACCGAAGGTTTATTCGTCGCGGGCGATTGCAGAACCAAAACGGTAAGGCAAGTCGTTACCGCCGTTGCGGACGGAGGAGTAGCCGCTACGAACGCTTGTCTATACTTAGAAAGTTTAGAATAATCTATAATAACGATAAAAGCCTCGTGCAATCGCGCGAGGCTCTTTAATTGTTATAAATGTTTAGCCACCCCTACGAGTCGGTAAAGGCGGCTAAAAAGCGTTTTATTACTTAAAAAAGTTAAATATATCGCCTTGATAATCGAAGGTTACTATACCTATAATAAATAGCGCGAATATAATTGCGGGGAGAACGTACGACATATATATTCTCATCCAATTTTTAACTTTTAAGCCTTTGCCGGCATTTGCTTCCGTCATAAAGTTATCAAAACCCCAACCGATTTTCTTTTGCGTACAATATAGTACGAATACGAGCGAGCCGATCGGCAACAGGCAGTAACTGACTAAAAAGTCTTCTATATCAAGTATGGCGAAACTCGTTCCGAACGCGCAGAAAGAAAGTACGCAAGGGAGACATAATATAAGCATCATAACGCAACAAATTATACAACCTTTAATTCTCGTCCAACCGAAAATATCGCGGAAACAAGAAAGAATGTTTTCAAAAACCGCCAAAACGGTTGAAAACGCCGCGAACGTCATAAACAAGAAGAATAGACTTTCCCAAATTCTTCCGCCGGGTAAATGTGAAAATACTAGAGGAAGCGTTTGGAATATAAGCGAAGGTCCGTTGTCGACGTTAACTCCGTACGTAAAGCACGCCGGAAAAATAATGAGACCTGCAACTACCGCAACGAACGTATCGAGAATGATAACGTTGACGGATTCGCCGAGAAGCGAACGGTCTTTATTTATGTAACTTCCGAAAATCGCCATAGAACCTATGCCGAGAGATAGGGTAAAGAACGATTGATTCATTGCCGCAACAACCACGTCAAAGGTGATTTTAGTAAAGTCGGGAACGAGGTAGAATTTTAACCCTTCGCCCGCGCCGTCGAGAGTAAATCCGTATATCGCGAGCACTACCATTATCAAAAGCAAGGCGATCATCATATATTTGGTAACCTTTTCAAGCCCTTTATCGAGTTTGAAAGAACAAATAAAATAACCTGCCAAAATAATTGCGAACGTGCTTAAAATTATAATCGACGGACTGCCGGTTACGTTGGTAAAGTATTGTTTTGAAGCCGCCGCGTCTGTAATACCTTCTAATCCGCCGCCGATTGCCGATATAAAATAGTAAAGCATCCAGCCTGAAACGACGGTGTAAAACATCATAAGCAAAACGTTGCCGACGAGCGCCGCGTAACCGTGAGCGCGCCAAGGTTTTTTTTCGGGCGTAAGCGCGTGATAAAGTCTAACGGGACTTTTTTGACTCGCTCTGCCTACCGCAAATTCCATCGTCATAACGGGAAGTCCCAAAACAACGAGGAATATAAGGTAAATAAGCACGAACGCGCCACCGCCGTTCGATCCCGTCATCGTTGGGAACTTCCAAACGTTGCCGCAACCGATTGCGCAACCTGCAGAGAGAAGGATAAAACCTAATCTCGAACCTAATTTTTCTCTTTCCATTTTAACTCCTTAAAACGTTTTTTTATTTAAAACGGTTAAAGCCGTTTTTTCCTAATTTATACGGGCGAGAATATACCTAAAAGAATTATACCCGCAAAGGCGAGGGTAATCGCTATATAATGCTTATACGAGAGTTTTTCTTTGAGGAAAATTCTCGACCAAAGCACCGAAAGCACGCAGTAAGCGGAAATTATCGGCATACCCGCGTCGAAATCGGAAAACATAACCGACATATAGAATATTTGTCCTACCGTTTCGCAAAACGCGCCGAAAAGTAAATTTCTTTTTAATGATTTATCGATTGACGCTTCTTCGCCGAAGTAAAAGAATTTTTCTTTTTTTATGAATTTAACGTAAACGAACGCGAAAATTGCGAAGCAAA
Organism: uncultured Christensenella sp.; assembly: GCA_964576995.1. Taxonomy (GTDB): domain Bacteria; phylum Bacillota; class Clostridia; order Christensenellales; family Borkfalkiaceae; genus UBA1259. Next base: position 5,637 of record CAZNWP010000011.1, read on the forward strand.
GAGAGGTGAATTCAAACGCCGTGTTAGAGGCGTATTCGCTCATATCGAACAATTCGTATTCCGAAACGAGTTGATCTCCTACCGTTCCCAAGGCGTCCAAAACGAGATAAATAATCGGAATAAGTATAGCCCAAAGACTTTTGGTGTACTTAAAGTTTGACTTGTCTTGACGGGCAAGTTTAATTTCGTCGCTTTCTTTGTATTCGACCACGCCGAGCAAAATAATTCCGAGCGTAACGAGTATAACGCCGATAATGGCCCAAATTCCGTCAAGTTTTGCCAATCCGAAAATTAAACAAATAACGAGAGCGAGCGAACCCGAAGAGTTGCATATGGGCGACGAGACTGAAAGTTCGATATATCTAAGTCCTACGTAACCTATTACCATGGCGGCGAGATAAATAAACGCGATGGGTAAATATTTAACGAAATCGAGAGGCTTAAAGTCGGTATAAATAATGCTTGCAAGCCACGAGGGTATAGCGTCGACGTCTTTAATGAATGCGCCGAAAATGATGGTTATAACGGCATGAATACCCATAATCGCGCCGACGGTGAAGATTACGTGCCAATGACTGTTTTTGTCTTTTTGAGACGTTCCGAGTTTAGAAAATAAATCTGAGCCGCTCCAAGCAAAGAGTGCGACGAGTGCAAAAATAAAATACATAATCTTTTGATTCTCCTTAATTTTTAATTGACGTAAAGCGTATAATTAAAAGTTAAGGTTTTAACCTGAAAGATCGTAACCGCGAAGATACGCCGATTTAACGTACGGTTTAACCGCATCGAGCAGTCTTATCGCTTTATCTTGCGGAATATCGGACAGTCCGTCGGGGGATAAACAGTTGTCTCCGCTTTTAAATTTTTGTAAAAAGTATTTTTCCGCGTCGAAAATCCATTTTCCGATTTCGATTAGATTGTTTTCGTCGTGAAATTCGTCGATTAAAGTCGTTCTGAATTCGTAAGATATTTTACCTTCGAGAAGAAAAGATACGGTTTTTTCGATTTTAGACGTGTCAAACTCGTCAAAACCAATAATGGCGGCGTAATGCGCTTTATCGTTTTTAATATCGATCGCTATATGATCGATTAAACCGTTTAAGACGAGCGATTTTATCATATCGGGATTAGTGCCGTTAGAATCGAGTTTAACTTTAATTCCCGTACTTTTAACTTTTTCGATAAAATTCGGCAAGTCGGGGTTAAGCGTGGGTTCTCCGCCCGTAATGCAAAGACCCTCGATTATGCCTTGGCGTTTTTTAAGGTAAGAAATAATCTCGTTTTCGTCGATAGTCGATATTTGCTTAAAGTCCGTAACGAGAGTACCGTTATGGCAAAAAGGGCATCTGAAATTGCAACCGCCAGTAAAAATCGTGGCGGCGACTACTCCGTCGTAATCGACGAGCGAGAGTTTTTCCATTCCGTAGACGTCCATAATAGTCGTTATCCTTTTAGTTTTTTTCGCGTGAAAAATAAATCACGCTTTTTATTATACTTTTTAGTTAAAAACTTGTCAATTATTTTAAGTTGTGATATGATATTAAATAGAAAAAATTAAGGAAACTACTATGAAAGCGGTAATTCAACGCGTATTAAGAGCAAATCTCAAAGTTGACGGTAAAACCATATCCGAAATAGGTAAAGGATACGTTATTTTTCTCGGCGTAGGCAAAGGCGATACTAAGGAAAACGCGGAATACTTTATTAAAAAAATTCCCCCTCTCCGTATTTGTGAGGACGAAAACGGTAAAATTAACAAATCGGTGATAGATACGGAGGGTGAAATTCTTCTCGTCTCGCAATTTACTTTGTTTGCGAATACTTCGCACGGCAATCGCCCCGATTTTTTAGCGGCGGAAGTATCCGATAAAGCCAACGAGTTGTATTTATACGTTGCGGAAGGTTTGAAAAAAAAAGGCGTACCCGTTAAACTCGGAGTGTTCGGCGCGGATATGAAAATAGAGCAGGTAAACGACGGGCCTTTTACCGTTATAATCGAAAAATAAAGGCGAAAGTATGTATAACAAACTAATAAAATTATTTATAAAAAACGCGGACGCCGTAAACGACGCGAAAGTTAGAGAGAATTACGGTAAATTTGCGGGAATAGCGGGCGTATGCTTAAACTTTTTAATGAGTATCGCCAAAATCGTTGCGGGCGTAATTTCAGGAGCGATCTCAATTTTATCCGACGGTATAAACAACTTGTCGGACGCGGGAACTTCGATCGTTTCTTTCGTCGGGTTTAAGTTATCGTCGAAAAAACCGGATAAAGAGCATCCTTTCGGACACGGAAGAATTGAATATTTTGCGGGGCTTACCGTCTCGTTCGTTATACTTTTCGTGGCGATAAGTTTGTTTTCGGAGTCTTTGTCTAAGGTGATTGAAAACGAAAGTTTAAGCGTCGGCGGCGGCGTTTTGTTTTTCGTTACGGCTGGAATACTTGTTTTTTCCGTTTTGATAAAAATTTTTCTCGCGGGACTAAATCGTTTTATCGGTAAAAAAATAAATTCCGTATCTCTTAACGCCAATTTTTACGATTGTTTGTCCGATTGCGTTTCAACGACGATCGTTTTAATATGTCTCGTTTTATCTCACTTTATAGAAAATTTTCCCATCGACGGGTATGCGGGAATCGTCGTATCTATTTTTATCGCCTATACCGGGTTAAGATCCGTTAAGGACGTTGCCGACGTGCTTTTGGGTAAAGCACCCGATAAAACTCTCGTAAAAGATATAGAAAGATACGTAAGAACGTTTGACGAAAACGTCGTCGGCGTTCACGATTTAATGTTGCACGACTACGGTCCCGGGCGTAAAATTCTCGTTTTGCACGCGGAAGTTCCCGCCGAAGGCGATATACTTAAATTGCACGATATGATCGACAATATAGAACGCGGGCTTGAAAAAAAGTTTAACTGTCTCGCCACTATTCATATGGATCCCGTCGTAACGCGTAGCGAAAGGGTAAACGAACTGAAAGAACGTTGTCGCGCGATAGTTAAATCAATAGATCCGTCGTTCGATATACACGATTTCAGAATGAACGAAGGGGAAACGCACGCTAACCTTATATTCGACGTTTTAATATCGTACGAAACGAACCTAACGCCGAAACAAGTCGAAAAAACGGTTGCCGATAATGTTTACGAATACGATAATAAATTATCCGCAGTCGTTAAAGCGGAATACCCGCTCGTATAAAGACTAAAAAAAGCGATGAGTCCGTAGTTTACGGGCTCTTTTTTTTGTTCTTAAATTTACCGCCGCATAATATATTGTATTGATGAATTTAGAATTTTTGCCGCGCGAGATGATAAAAGCGTTAGAATACTCGGACGTAAATAAAATATTCGATATAAGACTTCGTAAGGGGTATCCCGTAATAGTCAACTATTACGGCATTAAAAAATTCTTAAACGAAAAGGGTTTAAGCGATAATTCTTGCGGCTCTATAATTTGCTCGGAAAATGCGGTGGCGCAAATAATGGGCGCTCTAACCGAAAATTCCGTTTACGCTTTTAACGAACAAATAAAAAAAGGTTTTTTAAGTTGGCGTGGCGGAGTGCGCGTGGGAATAGGCGGCGAGTGCGTGTTCGATTGCGGGAAAATCGTTACTATTAAAAACGTTTCGTCGTTAAACGTCAGAATTCCCCACGAAATTACGGGATGCGCGCAACCCGTATACGATAAATTATTTAGTAAAGAAGTGTTTAATACTCTGATTGTTTCACCGCCTGGGTTCGGTAAGACTACCGTGTTAAAAGACCTGATACGCCTATTCGATTTAGCGGGGTACACCGTAACCGTAATAGACGAACGAGGTGAGTTCGTTTCCGTTCGCGGAAATTATGTAGATACAATCTGTTTTTCGGACAAACTGTACGCCTTTGAATACGGAATACGCTCAATGTCTCCCGATATAGTCGTAACAGACGAATTGTGCGGAGCGGGCGATTGGGTTTGCGCGGAAAAAGCGGCGTTTTGCGGCGTGAAAATAATAGCGAGTTGCCACGGAAAAAGTTTAGACGACGTGCGAAAAAAAGATAATTTTAAGCAAGGAGTTTTCGAAAGATACGTCGTATTAAAAAGCGTCGGAATCCCGAGCGTCGTAGATAAATTTTTCGACGAGGAGTTTAAAAATATATGAGAATTATTTTCGGATTAGTTTTACTTGCGTTATCCGTGGTCGCAAGTTGCCTTTTTTCGCTAAAATACCGCGAAAGATTCGAGTTTTATACGGGTTTTTCGGAGTTTAACAGACTTATGAAAAACGCCGTTTCTTTTTCGTCGGAATCCGTCGGCGGCGTGTTAAAAAATCGGATGGGAATTTTTTACGATTGCTTTAACGGGTATAAAGCGGGGGCGGGTGAAAATTTTCAATTGCCCAAATTTTTAACCGACGAAGAGCGCTCGTCTTTTTGTAATTATGTAAAAGAGATAGGTTTAACGGACAAGATAACCCAGTTGGATTTTATAGGCGAATACGAAAATTTGTTAAGCGTGAAATTGTCGTCAGCCGAAGCAGAATACAAAAAGTACAAGCCTCTTTTTATAAAACTCGGGTTTCTATTCGGATTGATATTGTTTATTCTTGCATTGTAAATAGTGAATAAAGGTGTATTATGAACGTCGATATTATTTTTAAGATTGCCGCAATCGGAATTTTGATAACGGTAATAACGCAAGTTTTGAAAAAGAGCGATAGAGACGATATAGCAACCCTCGTCGCTCTTGCGGGATTGATTATAGTTTTAACGCTCGTTATCGGAATGATTGGCGACTTGTTCGAAGCGATTAAAACGTTTTTTAATTATTATTAATGTTAAAAATTCTTGCGATAGTACTTGTATGCGCGATACTTATTGGATATTTAAAATGTATAAATAGCGAATTTTATTCGCTGGCCTTAGTTGGTTCCGGTATTTTGATTTTATATACGGGACTTAATTATTTAACCGCGACGTTGGAGTTTTTTAAGAAAATATCCGAATACTCTTCGATAAACGACGATTTTTTGTCGATTTTATTTAAGATCGTTGCAGTGGGGTACGTCGTAGAGTTCGGCGCGGGAGTCGTAGAAGATATGGGATTAAAAAGCCTTGCGGACAAACTCGTTTTTATCGGAAAACTTTTAATCGTAAGTATTGCTTTACCCGTGTTTTACTCTGTATTAAATCTAGTAAACGGACTGTTATGAAAAAGAAATATATTATTTTATCGTTTATAATATTATTCGCGTTATTCGTTCCTGTAAAGGTGAATAGGGTAAATGCCGACGATTTAAGCGACGCGATAAACGAAGAAATCGAGAATATAGATTTAAGTGAAATGGAGAAGTTGTATAACGACGTAAATTTAAGCGTAATGCCCGACTTTTCACAAACGCTTAACGATATTCTATCGGGAAAGTTTACTCTCGATTACGACGATTTCGGCGAGTATATAAAAAGCATTTTTTTTAACGATATTAAATCGCTTCTTCCCGTGTTTTGCGGAGTCATTGCAATCGCGTTAATTTGTTCTTTGCTTAACGATTTTAAGAGTAATAGGCTCTCTAACGGCGTAGGAAACGTCGTATCGTTGACGGGGTTATGCTCCGTATTGATTTTACTTTTACCTCAAACCGCGGCTTTTTGTGTAACCTCGAAAAACGTTATAGAAAATATAGCGAAAATAAGTGAGATTATGTCTCCCATAATGCTCACTTTGATGGTCTCGTCCGGTGCGGAAGCCTCGGCGGCGATATATAAACCGTCATTCGTTTTTTTGTCAAGCGGTATAGTAAACGTGTTTTTATTGATTATACTTCCTATTACCGAACTCATAACCGTTTTTTCGATAATAGGCGTTATATCACCGAAATTTAAGTTTACGAAATTTTCGGATTTTTTCGGATCGGTTATTAAATGGATAACAGGGTTTATCTCGGTTTTTTTCGGCGTGTTTTTATCCGTGCAAGGCATTACCTCCGCCACTTACGACGGCGTGTCGATTAAAACGGCAAAGTATATCGTTTCAAATTCCGTTCCGCTTATGGGAGGACTCTTAAAAGAAGGGCTCGACGTTTTTTTGGCGGGGAGCGTAATAATTAAAAACGCAGTCGGAATTATCGGTCTTATCGTGTTGCTTTTTTATATACTTTCACCGATAGTTCAAATGATAGCGTTCGTTTTTTTTCTTAAAATTACCGCGGCGATAACCGAGTGTTTCTCTTTTTCGCAAACTTCCGCGCTTTTATCGTCTTTATCAAAAGGAGTTACTTATTTAATTATGTCGGTACTAACGGTCGGTTTTATGTTCTTTTTAACGGTTTTGCTGACGGTAATATCCGCGAGCGCGTTAATTTAAGATTATAGGTGTAAAATGAAAGAATGGGTTTTAAGCGTAACGGCTTCTTTGCTTATAGTTGTTTTAATATCCGTAATAATTCCCGAGGGAAAGACTTCGCGTGTTTTAAATTCAGTTTTGTCGATGGTTTTTCTTTTGACGGTTTTTTCGCCGCTAATTAAGACGGCTAACGGTTTTGTAAATAGCGCAGAATACGTAAATTCTCAAAGCGTTTATTTACAAACGGATTATATTGAGTTCGTCGCCGCGAAAAACGTCGAAAATAAAAAGCAAATTTATATTGATTTTCTTAAGAAATACGGCATAAACGACGTTTCTATGCAAATAGAATATAGTGTTAACGGATTTGACGGTGTTTCAATATCGAAAATCAACGTCGTTTTGAAATCGTCCGAAATAAATAATTCCGACATTTCCGAAAAAGACGTAATAAAATCCGTTTCCGACTATTTTAATTGCAAAAGCGTAACGGTGGTGTGCAATGAATGACGAAAATAAAGTTAAAACTAACGCCTTCGATAAAATATTAAAAGATAAAAAAACGAGATTTTTTATAGTTGCGATATTAGTCGTCGCGGTTTTTGTGATTATGTTTGCCAACTTCGGGAAAAAGTCCTCCGACGCAACCCAACTCGACGAGACGGAAGCGTACGTTTCAAGAATAGAAAATACGCTTTCGGAAATTTTATCCGAAATACGCGGCGCGGGCAAAGTTAGCGTTGCGGTAAGCGTAGAGTCGGGGCGGGAAACCGTTCTTGCGGTGGATACGACCGTAACGCAAACGGATAACGGTACGATAAAAGAAGAAAAACTTGTGATAATCAACGGAAAAACCGTTACGGTTAAAGAATTATACCCTAAAATCACGGGCGTGTTAATCGTTGCGGAGGGTGCGGATAGTCTTGCCGTGGTTAGAAAGATTCAACAAGCGACCACGTCGCTTTTGGATATAGACGTAAGTCGAATAGAAATTTTGACAATGAAATAAAAAAAGGAGTAACAATATGTCAAAGAAAAAGAAAGTCATCGTTTTATCATGTATGGTTGCGCTACTTGCCGTAACCGCCGTCTTCAATTTCGTGTTTAGCACGGATAGAAGCAGTCAGGGGGATGCCGTTTTAACGAACGCGGGAAATTATTTCACGCAATATCGTTCCGAACGCATTACCACACGCAACGAAGAGTTGTTGCAACTCGATGCGATAATAGCGACTGCGGCGGAGGGAAGCGTTGAAAGAAACGACGCTCTCGCAATGAAAATCGACCTTACCGCTAACACCGAAAAAGAGATGATGCTCGAAAATTTGATTAAGGCTTACGGCTTCGAGGATGCAGTCGTAATGATAGGTTACGAGTCGAATAACGTTAACGTAATGGCAAAATCCGCCGAACTCACCGCCGACGACGCCGTAATTATCTACTCTTTAATCAACGAAGAACTATCTATTTCACCGGAAAACGTAAAAATTATACCAATTTCCTAAAAAACGCTATGCAAAAATAATATTTTGTGGTACAATATAGGAAAAGCGTTTTTAGAGGATAGTATGGCGCATTTCAAAAAAATCGTAAAGAAAAAGCACGAAGGCAAAGTTGTATACGGCGACAAGATCGTAAACGGTATAGTTTATCTTGCGCTTTCCGAAATACCGTACGTTGAATTATGTTCGGCGGCTAGCCATAAAAAGACTAAAAAGAATTCTATCGGCGTGTTCTTTGAAAAAGACGGCGTATATATTCAAGTCTTTGTAAAGATACATTATTCGCAGTGTGTTTCGGATATGGCGTTCAAGATTCAAGAAGCGATACGGCATAACGTTGAAACGATGATAGAATATCACGTTTCAGGCGTAAACGTAATCGTAAAGGGCGTTTTGTTCGGCGATATCAAACAAGAAAAGCAACCCGACGCGTTTGCGGAAGATAAGCCGAGTGAAGCGGTTGTGTCCGACGCCGATTCTGCGGAAGCAAAAGATGCTTCCGCAGACGTAGCGCAAGACAAAAAGAATATTTAAGGATAACTTATGAGAAGTCAAGCAAGAGAAGTCGTTTTTAAGTACGTTTTTTCAAAGCTCTTCAATCCGAGTGATGAAGGGCTTTTTGACGTTTTATTGCAAACGCTCGAAAGAAACGAAGATAAAGAATTTGCAAAATCGCTTTTAACCGCTTATTCGGACGGTTCAGATAAATACGACGCGATTATAACCGATTTATTGAAAAATTATAAATTCGAACGGGTTTTTAATGCGGATAAATGCGCAGTCAAACTCGGAATGGCGGAACGCGACGCGTTTCCCGCAACACCGTTGCCCGTCGTTATTGACGAAGCCGTTAAGTTAGCGGCTAATTTTTCAACGGAAAAAAGTACGGATTTCGTCAACGGAATTCTCGCGGCTTATTTTAACGGTGAAAAAGAATGAAAATTATAGACGGAAAAGCAGTTTCTATAACGGTTAAAGACGAAGTAAAGATAAAAGCGGAGAATTTCGAGCGTGCGCACGGTAGAAAGATTTGTCTTGCCGTCGTTATGATAGGTGAAGATCCCGCGTCCGCAGTATACGTTCGCAATAAAATTAAAGCGGCGGAATACGTCGGTATTAAATCGCTTTCATTTAAATTAGACGCGAACGTATCTCAAAGTGATGCGGAAGAAATTGTAAAAACGTTAGCGGTAAACGACGAAGTTGACGGAATACTCGTTCAACTTCCTTTGCCGAAACGTCTAAACGAAGATAAAATACTTTCATTAATTCCGGCAGAAAAAGACGTCGATGGTTTTACTTCCGTAAACGTAGGAAATTTGGCGCTTGGAAAAAAGGCCGTCGTTTCGTGTACGCCCAAAGGCGTTATTACTTTGCTAAAAAGCGAAAATATCAATTTAACGGGTAAAAACGCAGTTATCGTAGGAAGAAGCAATATCGTCGGAAAACCGATGGCGTTTTTATTGCTTAAAGAAAATTGTACCGTTACCGTTTGTCATAGCAAAACCGTAGGACTTAAAGAAATTTGCAAAAACGCGGATATTCTCGTCGCGGCAATCGGTAAGCCTCGTTTTATCGGTGCGGATATGGTAAAAGACGGCGCTGTCGTTATCGACGTCGGTATAAATAGAACGGAAAACGGACTCGTTGGCGACGTTGATTTCGAAAACGTAAAGAATAAAACGTCCTATATTACGCCTGTTCCCGGCGGGGTTGGACCTATGACGATTGCTTCTTTAATGGAAAACGTGTACGAATGTGCGGTTTTAAGGTGTGGAGAGTGATTATGGACGACGAAAAGTATAATTCCGAATTTGCTTATTTTCGAAATATTTTCGACGGATTTTTAAGCGATGCGAACGATAATTTGTGTTCTTGCGCGGAAACGATCGTAAACGCAATGCGTTACGCGGTGGAAAACGGCGGAAAAAGGGTTAGACCGATTTTGTGTCTCGCAACTAACGCCGCGCTCGGCGGGACGCCCGATAACGTTAAAGAGTACGCCGTGGCGATAGAATATATTCATTCGTATTCTTTAGTTCACGACGATTTGCCTGCAATGGATAACGACGATTATCGTCGCGGAAAACTATCCACACATAAAAAATTCGGCGAGGGTATAGGTATTCTTGCGGGCGACGCGCTTCTTAACGGTGCCTTCGAAATTATGCTAAACAGAAAAAATATAAATCAATCCGACGTCGATGCGATGAAAATTATAGCGGAATACGCAGGTTATAGCGGAATGATCGCGGGACAAACGTTAGATTTAGAAAATGAAAAAACAACAGTTTACGACGAAAAACTCTTATATAACGTTTACGAAAATAAAACGTCCAAACTGCTTACCGCGCCGCTTCTCGTTGCATCCGTAAAAAACGGGCGCAAATATTACGACGAACTTAAAAGATTTGGTTTCGAACTTGGAACGTTGTTTCAAATTACCGACGATATTTTAGACGAAGAAAGCGAATTGTCCGTTCTCGGCAAAACGCCTCATAAAGATAAAGAAAGCGGAAAACTTACTTCGGTTGCCGTTTTCGGACTTGACGGGGCAAAGAAAAAAGCGCGCGAGCATTACAATAATTGTCTTGACGCCGTTTCGATGTGTGAAAACTTCGATTTTATACGATCTTTTGCTAAAAAGATTTACGAGAGAAAATCTTAATGAGACTCGACGCGTATTTATTTGATAATAATTATTTTGCTTCGAGAACAAAGTCGGGGAGAGCAATCGAAGAGGGTAGAGTTTCCGTAGACGGTAAAGTAATTTTAAAACCGTCTTACGATATATCGAGCGAGTTTTCGGGAGAGGTGAAAGTTCGTAACGACGAGTTCGTTTCTCTCGGCGGATATAAACTCGATAAAGCGTTAAACGATTTTAACTTTTCCGTTAAAGATATGGTAGCGGCGGATCTCGGGGCGAGCACGGGCGGCTTTACACAATGTTTGTTGAACCGCGGGGTAAAGCGCGTTTACGCGGTGGATTTAAATGACGAGTTATTATCTGACGTATTAAAAAAAGACGAAAGGGTTTGTACCGTCATTAAAAACGCACGCTTGTTGACACACCGCGATTTTAATGAAAAAATAAATCTCGTAGTAGGCGATTTAAGTTTTATTTCTCTAACCAAAGTGGTTGAGATTATGTCAGACATAACCACGAAAAACGGCTATATAATCGCGTTAATAAAACCGCAATTTGAAAACGACGAGAGAGTAAAATATAAAAACGGAATAATTAAAGACGAAAAAGTCAGAATGAGGGCGTGTCGCAAGATTTACGATTTTGCCGTCGCATGCGGATTGTCTCCGCAAAAGATTACGACCGCGCCGATACGTGAAAAAAAGAACGTGGAGTATTTAATTCTTATAAAAAACTCGGCGGGAGAAGTTATTCCGTTTGACGAAATATTCGTAAAATAGTAAATTTTACCTTAAACGGTATTGTAAAAAAATATATTTTGTGTTATTCTAATATTGATATGAAGAATTTATCTGTGCTTTTATACGTAAACCGCGAAAAAGATCCCGACAGAATATGTACGGACTCGCTTATCAACGCTTTTCGCCGTTATAATATCGATTACACCGAAATTGCAACGGGCGTAGTTGCAAAAGACGCGCGATACGACGCGTTATTCGTCGTTGGCGGAGACGGCACTATACTTATGCGTACCGACTATGCGAACAGAAACGGTATCCCGATTATCGGTATAAACGCGGGAAAACTCGGGTTTTTAACCGAGTTCGAGCCTTCCGAAATAGACAAAGCCGTCGACGCTTTTTATAACGGCAGACTTGAAAAAGATTGTCGAATAACGTTAAAAGTGTGTTTCGACGGGGAAAACGAAACTTATTTGGGGCTTAACGACGTAGTCGTTCAGAGAATTTGTACGGACTCTCGCGGAACGATTATTTCCGCTTCGGTTAAAATCGACGGGAATACCTACGGTTCAATCGTCGGCGACGGCGTTATCGTTTGTACTCCGACGGGTTCGACCGCGTATTCTTTATCTTCCGGCGGAGCGATTATGGTGCCGGGGATAAACGCTTTTTCCTTAACCCCGATCGCTGCGCACTCGTTCGTTCAACGCCCCGTAGTTTATTCTGCGGATTCAATATGCGAAATAACGTACAACGGCGGATCTTCGGCGGGTGTGTTCGTCGACGGAAAAATGATAAAAGAACTTAAAAAAGGCGACTCTTTCACCGTGAAAAAATCGGCAAATCAAACCATATTTTTACGGAGAAAACATTACGCTTTTTATGCAAAATTATCTCAAAAACTAAAAGATAGGGCGGAATATTAGAATGACTAAGAAAGAAAGGCTTAACTTGATCGTTAAAATAATCGAAGAGAACGAAATTTATACGCAAGAAGAATTGACGGACGCGTTAAAAAAATCGGGGCTCGACGTGTCGCAAGCGACCGTTTCGAGAGATATAAACGAACTCGCTTTAATTAAAGTCGTCGGAATGGGAAAAAAGCAAAAATACGCTCTTCCGCTTTCAGTTGCGACCGACATTCCTCAAAACCTCGTCGAAGTTTTTAGACACGTTACCGTATCGATCGTCGCTGTAAACAACTTAATCGTCATAAAAACGCTAAGCGGGAATGCAAATTCCGTCGCGGGAATAATCGACGTTTTACATCTTCCCGAAATTATGGGAACGGTTGCGGGCGACGATACTTTGTTAATCGTTTCAAAAACTAACCAAGACGCGGAAAAAATCGTTAAAACCTTAAAAGCCGTATAGCGGGGCTAAAATGCTTAATAAACTCACGATAAAAAACGTGGCGTTAATCGAAAACGCCGAAATAATATTTGCCGACGGGCTTAATATAATGTCGGGCGAAACGGGTTCGGGTAAATCCGTCGTTATCGACGCGCTTAATTTTGCGCTAGGGGCGAAAGCGGATAAAACTTTAATTCGTAACGGCGCGGATTTTTGTTCGGTATGCGCGGAATTCGACGTTTCCGACAACCCGTTTATATCCGCTTTATACGAAGAATTTGATTTCGACAACGACGACGCTTTAATTATAACGAGAAAATTCACGATTGACGGCAAAAATTCCGTTAAAGTCAACGGTAACACTGTCAACGTTTCCATGCTTAAAAGGTTTACTTCTAAACTAGTTGACGTTCACGGTCAAAGCGAACATTACGAACTTCTCAACGCCGCAAATCAACTAAAACATTTAGACGGCTTCGGTGGCGATCCAATAACGGAGAAAAAGCAAGAAATATCCGAAGTCTTAAAAACGTATAAAAACAATCTAAAAATTCTCGAAGAAAACGGCGGGGATGAAAGTCAGCGTCTTATCAGACTCGACGTATTAGAATATCAGATTAAAGAAATCAACGATTGCGGTTTGAAAGACGGTGAAGAGGAAGAATTGCTCGCGTTGCGCGAAAAACTCGTAAACCAAGAAAAAATCGCCAACGCGTTATCGTCGTTAAAAAGCGCGTTGACGGACGACGGCGGGGCGGGCGATATACTCGCTAACGCCGTGAGGATAATTAACGGGATATCCGCATTTGGTTCCGAATATTCCGAAATCGCAGAAAGGCTCAATGCGGTTTACGCCGAATCGGACGATATTGCCGAAACGTGCGGAGGCTTGCTTGACGGGTTCGAATATTCGGAATTTTCGCTCGAAGAAGTTGAAGAACGCCTTGAAACGATTAAAAAATTAAAACGCAAATACGGCGGTACGTTTAACGAAATAAGCGAGTTTTTACGTAAAGCCGAAGAAGAAAAAGATAAACTTTTGCATTTTAACGAAATTACCGAGAAAGTTTTAATGGAAAAAACCGAAGAAGAAAAAATCTTAAACGGACTTTACGACGAATTAACCGTGTTTCGCAAGAAATCGAGCGAAGAGTTTTGCGGTAAAGTCGTTAAAGAGTTACGCGAACTCGGAATGGAAAGCGCAAATTTTAAGGTTGATTTTCCCGATAAAACCGCAGTTGAACGCAAATATTCTACCGTAAACGGCGAGGACGAGCCCGTTTTTATGTTTACCGCAAATTCCGGCGAACCGTTAAAACCGTTGTCGGCGGTAATAAGCGGAGGCGAATTATCGCGGTTTATGCTTGCGGTTAAAGCTCAATCCGCTAAATTTGATAGCGTATCGACTTATATTTTCGACGAAATCGACGCGGGAATAAGCGGAAAGACTGCAACCGTCGTTGCGGAAAAATTATATAAAATATCATGCGGAGTGCAAGTTATTGCCATAACGCATTTACCGCAAATCGCGTGCTATTCCGATAATTCCGTTTTAATATCTAAATCGAACGTAGAAGGAAAGACCGTTACCAATATAAAAACGCTAAGCGAAGATGAAAAAATCAACGAAATTATTCGCCTCGTCGGAGGTGAAAACGATAGCGAGTTCGCAAGAAAACACGCTCAATCTTTAATCGACGCGGCGGAAAAAGTTAAATTTACGATAAACGATGAAAAATAATTTTACGCGCTTGATTAAATCAAGCGCGTAAACACTTTTTAATTAATTTTTTCTATTTATTATTTTCTTTTCAAGCAGTGCGACTATTGCGTACATTCCCGCGGCAAGCACGCACAATACGACGGTTGCGGACATTACTAAATCCAACTTAAATACTTGACCGCCGTAAACGATTAAATATCCGAGTCCGGCGCGTGAAACGAGATATTCACCCATAATCGAACCGATCCAAGCCATTCCGACGCTTATTTTCAACATACTTATGAAAGTCGGCATACTGCAAGGTATTATGAGTTTTAGCATTATTTGAAATTTATTCGCTCCCATCGACTTTAATAGCAGTATTTTATCTTTATCTGCGGCTAAAAAACCGTTAAGCATCGTAATTACCGCGACGATTATACCGATAAGAAACGCCATAAAAACTATCGCTTTCATACCGCTCCCGAACCAAATAATTATAAGAGGTCCGAGCGCGATTTTCGGAAGCCCGTTTAGCACGACTATATACGGTTCGAGGGTTAATCTTAAGCGTTCCGACCACCAAAGCGCGAGGGCGATTGCGTAACCCGCTCCGACGGCGATTGCAAATCCGAGTAACGTTTCGTATAGGGTAACGCCGATATGATAAACGAGATTATTTTCGACGAACAGTTTTTTCGTCGTAGATAATATTCGAGACGGGGAACTCGCGATAAACGGATCTATTATATTCGTGCTCGACAATAATTCCCAAACGCCCAAAGTTAAAATCAATATGGCAACCCTTAAACATACGATAATAGTTTTTTCTTTTTTTCTGTTTTTTAAATACCGTTCGCGTAGCGGGGAAAGGTTCGTTGCTTTTTTCATAAGTTAAGTTCTCTCCAAATTTTTTCAAACAATAAGCCGAAGTCCACGCTTTCTCTTCTTTTTAACGGAGAGGCGTTGCCAAGGTTTGGCTTAAAAACGCTTTTTACCTTTGCAGGTCTACCTGTTAATACTATGATTATGTCAGACATAGATATCGCTTCGGATATATCGTGGGTAACTAACACGGCAGTTTTTCGTTCGTTTTTTATAATCGCGTACACGTCGTCCGTTACCGATAGCCTCGTTTGATAATCAAGGGCGGAAAAAGGTTCGTCAAGCAACAACAGTTGCGGATCGGATATCAGCGTTCGTATAAGCGCGACGCGCTGCCTCATTCCGCCGGACAGTTGATCGGGGTATTTGCGTTTAAAGTCGTACAGTCCGTATTTTTTTAATAATACATCGACTCTCTTTTTGTTTTCCTCGGTGGCTTTCTTTTTTATTTCAAGAGGTAACAGTATGTTTTTTTCTACCGTTCGCCAAGAAAACAACTGATCTCTTTGAAGCATATATCCGATATCTTCATTTCCGTCGCTTTCTTTACCGTTTACGTAAACTTTACCGTTAGTCGGCTTTATTAAGCCCGCGATTATAGAAAGCACCGTGGTTTTTCCGCAACCCGACGGACCTATTATCGACAGAAAGTCGCCTTCAGCACAGTCGAAACTAAGGTTTTTTATTGCTTCGATTTCGTCGTTCGGTGTTTGGTAGGTTAGAGATATATTTTTAAGTTCGAGCAATTTTTTCATCGTTTTATCCGCCGTGTAAATTATATTGTTTTTATCCGAAAACTTCCTTTACGAAGGAATTATCCGCTATCTTATTAAAATCCGCTTTATCCGTAAGTTCTCCCGCGTACTGCATTATATCCATAAGTCTGTCAAAACTTTCTTTCGTCGCGGTTAAGTCTTTTTTCCATGCGTCGATTTTTTTATAACTCTTTATCGACGTTTCAATCGAAGTTATGCTTGTGGAAGGGAATTGCTTCACGATACTTTCCGCAACTTCGTATTCGGTGTGAGAGTTTATAAACTCGTGCGCTTTTTTTAACGCTTTTAAGAAGGATATAACCGTGTCTTTTTCGTTTTTAAGATAACTTTCAAGCGCGATAAACGAGGTGTAGGGGATTTCTCCGCCTTTTTCGCCGACACTTGCAACGATATGCCACGTTCCGTTTTTCTCGTATTCGGACGCTGTAGGTTCGAAAACCGTGCAATAATCCGCCGTTCCCGCTATAAACGCACTCGTCATTAAATTAAACTGAACGTCGTAATTAAGTTTATAATCGACGTTATTCGTAAATCCGGTCTCTTTCATTACGTATTCGAACGTCATTGCGGGAACACCGCCAATTCTACCCGCGAGAATTTCTTTGCCTTTAAGTTTTTCCCAAGTAAAATCTGGTTCCGCTTTTCTCGAAACGAGGAAAGAACCGTCTTTTTGCGTTAATTGAGCGAAAACTTTCGGCGCGTCTTTTTTGTTTTGATTTTGTACGTAAATAACCGTTTCAGGCCCCATAAGTCCTATATCCGCGGTACCCGATACGACTGCCGCCATAGAGTTATCCGCTCCACCGCCGTTAGTTAAGTCTATTTCTAAGTTTTCTTCTTTAAAGTACCCGTTTTCGATTGCAATGTAAAGCGGCGCGTAAAATACGGAGTGAGTTACTTCGTTAAGTCGTATTTTTTTTACGCCGTCGTCTTTATTGCAACCGCTAAACGGTAGCAAAACGAGAATGAATGAGAGTGTAAAAGTTAAAAATTTTTTAAGCATAACGTATCCGCCTTTTGTTTTTATAATCTATTTTATGAAAATATCGTTTATTTTGACAATGTTCGTCGTTTTCCGATTGACAACTTTCGAAGAATAAAGTATAATGTTATGAGAAAAATTAAATCGAGTTGTTATAAAGAACGAAATAGGAGAATTAAAAATGGAAATGGAAAAGACCTACGATCCGTCGGGGTTCGAAAACGAAATTTACGCAAACTGGGAAAAAGACGGTTGCTTTAAGGCTAAAGTAGATCCCGATAAACTTCCTTTTACCATAGTTATCCCGCCGCCCAATATTACGGGGCAACTTCACATGGGACACGCTCTCGACGAAACGCTTCAAGATACTCTTATAAGATTTAAGAGAATGCAAGGTTATAGCGCGTTGTGGCTTCCGGGGACGGATCACGCTTCCATTGCCACCGAAGTTAAAATCGTCGAACAGATGGCGAAAGAAGGGCTTACCAAAAATGACGTCGGCAGAGACGGTTTTTTAGAAAGAGCGTGGGCTTGGAAAGAAAAGTACGGCGGAAGAATAGTCGAACAACTTAAACTCCTCGGTTCGTCCTGCGATTGGGACAGACTTGCTTTTACTATGGACGAAAAATGTTCTAAAGCGGTAAAAGAGGTTTTCGTTAATTTATACGAGAAAGGGCTTATTTATCGTGGAGATAGAATTATAAACTGGTGTCCCGACTGTAAAACCGCGCTTTCCGACGCGGAAGTCGAATACGTAGAAGAGGACAGTTATTTGTGGTACGTTAAATATCCCGTTAAAGATTCCGACGAATATTTAACCGTTGCGACGTCTCGTCCCGAAACGCTTTTCGGCGATACTGCGGTTGCCGTCAATCCTAAAGACAAACGTTATAAAAACTTAGCGGGCAAGACTTTGATTTTGCCTATTGTAAATAAAGAAATTCCCATCGTATTCGACGATTACGTAGAACTTGAATTCGGTACAGGTGCGGTTAAGATTACTCCCGCGCACGATCCGAACGACTTCGAGGTCGGATTACGCCATAATTTAAGCGTTATAAAAGTATTAAACGACGACGGGACCATGAACGAAAACGCGGGTAAATACGAAGGACTCGACGCGCTCGTTTGCAGAGAACAAGTCGTGGAGGAATTAAAACGATTAGGACTTCTCGAAAAAATCGAGCCGCTTCACCATAACGTCGGGCATTGTTACAGATGTCATCACACCGTAGAACCTATCGTTTCTAAGCAGTGGTTCGTTAAAATGGACACGCTCGCAAAACCCGCTATCGACGCCGTAAGAAAGAAAAGCGTTAAGTTTATTCCCGACAGATTTTCTAAGGTTTATTTTAACTGGATGGAAAACGTCAGAGATTGGTGCATATCTCGCCAACTTTGGTGGGGACATAGAATTCCCGCGTATTACTGCAAAGATTGCGGAGAAATGATTATAAGTAAAGAGGACGTAAAAGTTTGTCCTAAGTGTAAAGGGCACGATATCGTTCAAGACGAGGACGTTCTCGACACGTGGTTCTCTTCCGCGCTTTGGCCGTTCTCTACGCTCGGTTATCCCGACGAAACGGAAGATTTGAAGTACTTCTATCCGACCCGCTCGCAAAACCCGCTATCGACGCCGTAAGAAAGAAAAGCGTTAAGTTTATTCCCGACAGATTTTCTAAGGTTTATTTTAACTGGATGGAAAACGTCAGAGATTGGTGCATATCTCGCCAACTTTGGTGGGGACATAGAATTCCCGCGTATTACTGCAAAGATTGCGGAGAAATGATTATAAGTAAAGAGGACGTAAAAGTTTGTCCTAAGTGTAAAGGGCACGATATCGTTCAAGACGAGGACGTTCTCGACACGTGGTTCTCTTCCGCGCTTTGGCCGTTCTCTACGCTCGGTTATCCCGACGAAACGGAAGATTTGAAGTACTTCTATCCGACCGACGTTCTCGTTACGGGATACGACATAATATTCTTCTGGGTTGCGAGAATGATTTTCAGCGGATTGGAGCATATGAAGAGAATACCGTTTAAGGACGTTCTAATTCACGGACTCGTTCGCGATTCTCAAGGCAGAAAAATGAGTAAATCGTTAGGAAACGGTATAGATCCTACCGAAATAATCGCAAAATATGGCGCAGACACGTTGAGATTTTCGCTTATAAACGGCGTTGCGGCGGGAAGCGATATGCGTTTCTCCGACGAAAAAATCGAAGGCGCGCGTAACTTTATGAATAAGATTTGGAACGCTTCGAGATTCGTTTTAATGAACGCGGAAGGTAAAACCGTAACCGACGTTAAAAAATGCAAGTTGACGGCGGCGGATAAATGGATTATCACCAAACTGAATAAAATTGTTAAAGAAGTTACCGTCAATATGGAAAAATACGAGATGGGCGTCGCGCTTGCCGCGTTATACGACTTCGTTTGGAGTGATTTCTGCGATTGGTATATTGAACTTACGAAACCCGTTTTATACGGAGAGGACGAGAAAAAAGCGAACGACACGGTTAGCGTTCTCGTGTTCGTGCTTAAAAATATCGTAAAATTACTGCACCCGTTCGTACCGTTTATCACGGAGAAGATTTACGCGAATATTCCCGAAACGGAAGGATATTTAATGCTTTCCGACTTCCCGAGATATAACGCGAAACTCAACTATTTCTCCGCTTATAAAGAGATCGAAGCGGTAAAAGAGATAATAAAAGCGGTGAGAAACGTTAAATCTAAATCGGGGGCGGCACCGTCGAAGCGCGTATCTCTCTACGTTATCGCTGAAAACGTTGCGCCGATTAAACGAGGCGGCATATATATCGAAAAACTCGCAGGCGTATCCGATATTAAATTTATAACGGACAAGAGCGCTCTTACCGAAAAGTTCGTTTCTCAGGTAACGAGCGTTGCGGAATTGTTTATCCCGCTCGGCGAACTCGTCGATATATCGAAAGAAATCGAACGGCTTGAAAAAGAACTCGGTAACGTCGAAAACGAGATAGCGAGGGCAAGCGGTAAACTGTCTAACAGCGGTTTTTTAGAGAAAGCGCCGAAAAACCTAGTCGATGCGGAAAGAGCGAAACGCGATAAGTTTATCGATATGAGAGATAAACTTATCGGACAACTGAAAGACTTAAAGAATAATTAAAAAATAAAGGTAAGATTTTCAAAAAAATGAAAATTTTACCTTTTTTTTATAAAAATTCCGTAAGGCATTGACAATTTGACGTTTTTATATTATTATATATATAGTAATAAAATATAAATA
>CAZNWP010000012.1:0-25511 GCA_964576995.1 uncultured Christensenella sp.
TGCAAAGCGAGAGTTTCTTAAACTCAACGTCGTCGGTCAGTAGTGCGTGCGTGCCCACGATGACGTTTATAAACCCGTCTTTAAGCGCGGCTTTAATATCTTTTTTCTCTTTTGCCGAGTTAGAACCCGTTAATAGTTCTACGTTATAATCCGGAAAAGCCCTTCTCACCGCTTGATAATTCTGGCGCGCGAGAACTTCCGTCGGAGCAAGAAACGCGGCTTGATAACCGCTTTTAACCGCGATATACACGGCGCACATAGAAACGGCTGTTTTGCCGCTTCCGACGTCGCCTTGCATCAGTCTGTTCATAACCGAACTTCCCGTCATATCGGCGAAAATCTCGTTTACCGCTTTTTTCTGACCGTCGGTAAACTCGAACGGAAAACGTTCCACGATAAATTTAAGCAAATCTTTGTCCGTACAATCGTAACGGTTTATCCTGACTTGCTCTCTCCCGCCCTTAATAAAGCGAAACGCGGATATAAGCGCGAAATATTCTTCTACCGCGATTCTGTCGGCGGCTTTTTTCTCCTCGTCGAAATCCGTCGGATCGTGGACTTCTTTATACGCTTTATACAAATCGTAAAGATCGTATTTTCTTCTTAAAAATTCGGGAATAACACTCCTAGGCTTTTCGAGGTCCACGGCGAGGCGAACCGCTTCGCGAACGATTTTTTGCGAAAGACCGCCCTTTACGCGGTACTGAGGAACAATGCCTTTAAGCCTGTACGCTTTTTCGCACAACTCAAACGACGGATTAGTTAAAGAAACGGAAAGACCGTCGTTTTTCACTCTGCCGTAAAACAGATATTCTTCGCCGACTTTAAGCGTTCTCGACACGTAAGGCTGATTAAACCATACGACGTTAAAAACGAAACCTTCTTGCTCGCACGTAACCTTAACCATTCCGCCGCGGCGAAAATAGCGCGAGAAAGGCACGGTTAAAACCCGCCCCGTCGTCAACACGACGTCGTTGTTATACGCGTATTTAAGCGGAGATTTATGGCGCATATCGAGATACGTCCGCGGAAAAAATCTAATTAGATCGCCCGTGTCGTAAACGCCCGCTTTATTTAATTCTTCTTCGCGTTTTTCGCTTATGCCTCGTATTTTAGAAAGTTCCATATCTATTAAAAAACGGGAAAGATCGCTCTTTCCCGCAAAATTTACCTTGTTTTTTATTCTAAAGCGATATAATAGTAATATATCGGTTGACCGCCGTAATGAATTTCTACGTCGCAATCGGGATATTTTTCCGTTATCAACGCTGCGAGAGATTCGGCGTCCTCTTCCTTGACGTCTTTACCGTAATAAAGCGTTATAATCTCTTCGTCGCTGCGGAGTTTATCTATCAAGCTCAACGTAACCTCGCCTACGTCTTTGCCCGTCGATAATATCTTTTTATTGTCTAAGCCCATAATGTCGCCGACTTTCAAGTCAAACCCGTACAACTTCGTGTTACGAACCGCGTACGTTACTTGTCCGACGGTTACCGAGTCGAGCGCGTGTATCATATTCGCTTTGTTCTCGTCGACAGACAAATCGGGGTTAAACGCCAACGCCGCCGAAAAACCTTGCGGAATATTCTTCGTCGGGATAACGTGAATCATCTTGTTTTCCACGAGCGATTTCGCTTGTTCCGCGGCGAGAATTATATTCTTGTTGTTGGGGAATACGAAAACGTTTTCGGCGTTTATTCTCTGCACCGCGTCCGCAATGTCGCTTGCGGAAGGATTCATCGACTGACCGCCTTCTATTACCGCGTCCACCATTAAATCTTTGAAAATGGAAGATATTCCGTCGCCCGCGGAGACGCTCATCATACCCATTTCTTTCTTTTCTTCCTCGTACTTTTTCATAAGCGCGCGGTTTTGTTCTAACATATTCTCGATTTTAAGTTTATCGAGTTCGCCGAGTTGCAACGCCTTAGTAAGCGCGACGCCCGGTTGATTGGTGTGAACGTGAACCTTGACGAGTTCGAGATCGCCTATAACGATTACGCAATCGCCTATCGTCATAAGGAATTCTTTGAAACGCTCTATATCCGCGAGAGTCGTTTGCTTTTTAAGATTGATTATGAAAAACTCGGTACAATAAGCAAATTCTATACTGCCGAGGCTCATAATATCGGCGTGTTCCATAGCCGTTTCGGACGATTTCGCATCGGAAAGTTCGATATCTCCGCTAACCGTTTCGCCCATTAACGCCTTAAACATACCGTCGAATATGCACATAAGACCTTTGCCGCCCGCGTCTACGACGCCCGCTTTTTTAAGAACGGGTAAAAGGCTCGGCGTGAGCTCTACCGCTTCGTTGCCCGCTTTGATTATTTCGGGGAAGAAGGTTTCGAAGTCGATATGTTTTCTCCTTACGCTTTGCGCGTTTTCCGCCATCATACGAATAACGGTTAGCATAGTTCCCTCTTTGGGTTTGCTTACCGCGCCGTAAGCGACTTCCGCACCGTTTAAGAGCGCTTGAGAGAATACCTTAACGTCGATCTCTTCGGATTTTTTAAATACGTTGCACATTCCTCTCAAAACCTGAGAAGTGATAACGCCCGAGTTACCTCTTGCGCCGCGCAACGCGCCGCGAGAAACGGCGTCGGATATTTCGGATATTTTGTTGCTGTTGCAACTTACGAGTTCTTTTACCGCCGATTGAAGCGTAAGCGACATATTCGTGCCCGTATCGCCGTCGGGAACGGGAAAGACGTTGAGAGAGTCTACCGTTACTCTGTTTATTTCAAGAACTTTCGCCGCGGTCAGTATCATCGACCGAAGCATCGTTCCGTTTATCGTTTTTTGCATATATACTCCTTTATTTAAGGACGAATTTCATTTTTTTATAAAGTCAACGATCCACGTCCATGACTTTAACGTTAATAGTATCCACGATCATTCCCGTGAATTTCTCCGTTTTATACTTGACGGATTCTTTTAACGCGTCTATTACCGCTTTAACGGATACGCCGTATTTAACTATGACGGACAAGTTGATATAAATTCTGTCGCCCGAACAATGAACCTTTACGCCTTTCACGTCTGCCCCGAATTTAAAAAAACTAACTATCGCGTCGCCAAGCGTAGCGGGCACGAATCTTACTATTCCGTAAGAATCCGACGCCGCTTTCGAAACGAAGCGTTCTATCGTGTTATCCGAGATTACGATTTTGCCGTAAATGTTGTTTGTTTTAACGGACATACTACCCTCTATTATAAGCGTTACAGTTATTTTACAATATTTACAACTATTTTGCAACTTTTTACGCGTACAATTTTAAATTTTTTCGGTAAGGTTTTAATATTCTTAAAAAAATTACCCTATGCGCGAGATATTTTTTTATTTTTTCGGGCAAAAACCGTTGCTTTTTATTCGATAATATGATAAAGTATGATATGTTAAAAAATTTTCGGCGGAGGATAACATAATTATGAGTAAAGTATGCAGCGTTTGCGGTAAAGGCAAACTTTCCGGCAACACGGTTAGCCATTCCAATCGTAAGGCGCCCAGATCGTACGAAGCCAATCTTCAAAAAATTAACGTCAAAAACGCGGACGGAACGACTTCTAAAGAATACGTTTGCGCAAGATGTATTAAGAGCGGCAAAGTAGAAAGAGCGTAATTACCGCGGTTTTCACGCAATAAGGCATTAAATCGGATTCCGCACGGAATCCGATTTTCTTAACAGAAAACGCCGCGTCGGAATTTCTCGACGTCATCTTCTTTTCCCCCGCATAATATTTTATATGCGATTATCTTAAAATAATTCCGAAAACGGCAAAATCGTTACACAAGGAAAAATTCGTATGCAAAAACCAAAGAGAAAACTGTATTTCAGAGTCCTTAAAAAATTGATGAAAATCAAGTATAAAAAGCCAAACTTCGTTTATCTCGGCGAGCCGGTAAAAGAAGGCGCGATAATTCTTTCTAACCACGAAGGCACCGACGCGCCGATGGCTCTCGAAATATACCATCCCGCCCCGATCAGAATGTGGGGCGCAAGCGAAATGAATTCGGGACTTAAACAGTTATACAAATATCAGACTCGCATTTATTACCACGAGAAAAAGCATTGGAACATACATCTCGCGCGGCTTTTCTGCCTCGTGGCGAGTCCGCTTACCGACTTATTTTATAAGGGATTCGACCTCATCTCCTCTTACAGAGACGGCAGACTCATTAAAACGATAAGAGAAAGCGTCGCTTCTATAAAAGAAGGTTATAACGTGGTAATTTTCCCCGAGGACAGCACGAAAGGCTATCTCGAACAACTCGAAGGCTTCCACGGCGGATTCACCCTTTTATGCAAGTCTTGCGAGAAAAAAGGTATGCAAACCCCGCTTTATCTCGCCTATTACAGAAAAAGCGACAATACGTATATATTCGATAAACCGATATACTATTCCGATTTAGCGGCGGAAGGTTATACGGACGAACAAATTCCGCAAATACTTTGCGATCGTTGCAACGCGTTGCGTTTCGTAAACGCGAACGACGAAACGAAAACCGCGACGGAAGCAGTAGATGCGAAAGCGATCGCGAACGACTCCGACGAGGTTGCGGCGGCTAACGAATAAAAGTAAAAATAGCCGGGCGGCTCTTTCCTACCCTTGCGGGATTGAAAGAGCCGCCCTTTTTGTTGATTATCGTTTAAGAAAGACTTTTTATTTCGGCGGTAATAAGTCCGTCGTCGGATATTTTCGCCAAGCAATACGTTTTATCGGAAAAGCGCGACAACGCGCCGGGGTTTACCAAAAGCGCGACGCCCGATTCTTCTATTTGCGCGCGGTGAGTATGTCCGAAAAACACGGCGTTTACGCCTAACTCTTCCGCGCGAAGCGACAATCTTAAAAGCGACGACTTAACTTTATACGCGTCGCCGTGAACGAGCAAGATTTTTACTCCGTCGTTTTCGAAAAGATATTCTTCTCCGCCGCCGTCGCAGTTGCCTTTAACCGCGTAAATCTTTTTATCGAATTTATCTCTGTACGGTAAAATATCGTAATAATGATCGCCCAAATGAAAAATATAATCGGCTTTTTGCATTTCGGGCAAAAGTTTATCGAGCGCGGCAATATTTCCGTGCGTATCGGATACAACGAGAATGGTTTTCATAATTTTTCCTTTAACGCCGCCAACGCTCTGCCTCTGTGCGAAACGGAGTTTTTCTCTTCCGCGGAACTAACGCCGAAACTCTTATTTAAGTCGTAACTGTAAAAGACGGGATCGTAACCGAAGCCGTTTTCGCCTTGTCTCTCGCGCAATATCTCGCCACGCGTTTCGCCGTTCACCGCCGTGATTTTTCCGTCGGGATAATATAAAACCATATAACATTCGAACTTGGCGGAACGGTTTTTTTCGTCGCGCATATTAAACAATAACTTGTCTATATTGCTTTCGTCGTTTCCGTCGCCCGCGTATCTCGCACTGTAAATCCCCGGCGCACCGCCTAACGCTTCGACGCATAGCCCCGAGTCGTCCGCGAGCGCGGGAACGTTTAACGCTTCCGCAACCGTTTTCGCTTTGATTAAAGCGTTCTCGTAAAACGTGCTTCCCGTCTCTTCTATCTCGTCGAAGAAACCGAGTTCTTTACACCCTTTAACCTCGTAATCGCTCAAAATCTCGCTTATTTCTCTTATTTTGGCGGCGTTCCCGCTCGCCACTACCAATACTTTATTTGCTTTTTTCATTTTTAACGCCTTCCGCTATCGCGATAAACTCCTTTTCCGTCAACGTTTCGCCGCGCGCGGTGAGAGATACGTTCGCCGAAGTTAAAACACGCTCCGCCGCCTCGCGATTTATTTTATAATATTGCATAAGATTATTGACGAGCATTTTTCTTCTATTCAAAAAGCCCGCCTTAACCGCTTCTCTGACTTCCGCCAAATCTACGCCCGCGTATTTATTACGCTCCAAATCTATTCTCACCACCGCCGAATCGACGTTGGGCGCGGGGGTAAACTTCTCGCGCGGAACTTTTTTCACTATTTCTGCCGTACCGCGTAAATTTATGCCGACGGTTATAGCGCCGTAATCCGACGTTCCCGCTTGTGCCGCGAACCGCTCCGCAACTTCTTCTTGAACCATTACCGTCATAGATACGAGTTTATCGGAGTTTTCCAAAAACTTCATTACGACGGGCGTCGTTATGTAATAAGGTAGGTTTGCGACGATTTTATAATCGCCGCCCGCTTCCTTTTCCACCGCGGCGACGCTTTCTTTCATAACGTCTTTATAGACGATTTTCACGTTATCGAGATCGCGGAGCATTTCCGTCAAAATAGGTTTTAGGGATAAATCTATCTCGTAACCTATTACCCTTTTTGCCCGCGCCGCAAGCGCGCGAGTTAAAGTGCCCGCGCCGCAACCTATCTCTATTACGGTATCGTCTTTACTAACTCCCGCGTTTTTTGCGATATCGTCCAAAAGATCCGCGTCGGATAAAAAGTTCTGCCCGAACGCTTTCTTAAACGACGTGCCGTAAAAAGCAAGAAGTTTTCTTAAATCTCTTTCCATAAAAATCCTCAAATAAAAAATGTATATTTTTCCGTTAAACGCAAAAATTAAATAGCGTAAGGTTAAGTCCTTATAATCAATCGTTTTTACGAAAGATTAAAACGAACGGAAGATTCTTTGCCTTAACGGCAAAAAGAACGTTTTCGTTCTAATCTCGCGCGGCTAACTGCCGCGCTTTTTTTATCGCATATCGTACGTAACCGCTCGACTTAAAAACAAACAACGAGAAAATCAAAAAATCTTATCGCGTAATTCGGATAGATAATCTAAACACTCGTATAACTCGGACGTTTCCTTAAAGTCGCTTTGATACGCTTCGATTAATATCGCGCCGTCAAAGCCGACGTCTTTTAAGCGTTTGAAAACGTCGATAAAATCGGTAACGCCCTTATTCGGGAGACACATTTTGCCGTTTTCGTCCACGTCGGATAAATGCGCGGTAACTATATCTTCGCCCATTTCCTTTATAAATTCGCCGTAAGGAACGCCCGACTGCCGCGCTTGTTTTATATCGAACGTACCTTTAAGTCCTTCCGTTCTTTTGCGCAACTCGTCGAAAAATCCGATATAATTGTAATACGCCCAATGCACGTTTTCATAAGCGAGCGCAACTCCGTATTTTTTACACTCGTCGATTATACGTTGCGTGATTTCCGCGTGGCGTTCGAAGTTTATCGTTATGGGCGTTCTCTTAAACCTCGCCGAACCGTGGAAAGTATAATATTTCGCGCCGATTCGTTCCGCGGCGCGTAAAGTATCTTTTAGCAGTTTGAAAGAATCTGTTTGCGCGCGCTCGTTTAAACTGTATAGTTGCGGCTCGAACTGAGTCGTCAAAGTATGTATCGAGTGAACTTCCGTTTCACCCTTGCGTTTTTTTAGCGTTTTGCCGAATTTTTTATTATATTCGCAATAAGACTCTAAAAAAACCTCCGCCGTCTTAACGCCGTGGCGGCTTAATTCAAGTAACGCGTCCTCGGTCTTAAATCTGCCGAATAAAGACGCCGTAGATATGCCCGTTTTTACCATTTTTATTTCTCTTTTTCTAATGCTTATTTATCGTTTTTATTTGCGAATTTTCTCTTACAAATTACCGCCGCGATAAAAACTATAATACTCGGCAAAATAAACTCCGCCGCTCTAACGAGCGCGTGCACGTATAAGGGCGCGGAAGTTTCGGTCGCGTCGTATTTTATCACGTCGATTCCGAACCGCAAGGCAAAACCTAAAAACAGAAAAGCCGACACGGCGAATAAAGACTTATATACGTTCTTTTTTTGCATATAAAAATCTCCTTTCGTTTTTCTTCTTTTTTTAAGATTTTAGGCAACCGCCCTTTGCTCGGGCGGTTGCCTAACGGTTCCGTTAGATTAATCTATCGTCAGTCGATTTCGGGTTCTATCAAACCGAGATCACCATCGTTTCTCAAATAAAGGACTTGCACTGTGTTGCTCTTCGCTTCTAAAAAGACGTAGAAAGAATGTCCTAAAAGTTCCATCGCTTCTTCCGCTTCTTTCAAAGTCATAGGCGTGAGTTTGAACTTTTTCTCTTTAACGAGATTGGTCTTTTTCTCTTCCACGGCTTTTTCGCCGTTAAATTCCGCGACGTCCGCAAACGCGGCGTTCTTGTTGTGCTTGTCGAATCTCGTGCGGTACTTTCTTATCTGCCCTTCGAGTTTCGGAAGAACCGCGTCTAAATTTTCGTAAAAGTTATCGCTCGTGGCGGTCGCTCTAACGAAATTCCCACAATAATCCAACATCGCTTCGGTAGTAAGAGAGGACGATTGTTTTTTGAAGTTCACCCTTGCTTTCGCTTCCGCTTCGCCGAAGTATTTATCGAGTTTACTTAACTTCTGTTCGGTGATTCTTCTCAACTTGTCGCTGACTTCGCAATTTCTGCCCGTAATTTCTATTTTCATAATAATCCTCCTTATATAATAATACGCCGCGACGGGATTGAAACCCTTTTTTTTTCGCGATTTTTTTTATGTTAATAGAAAATAAATTCTCCGTCTTGCGCGTCCACGGTTACGGTGGAATTTTTTCTCACCGCGCCGCGTAAAATTTCTTCCGAAAGTTTATCTTCTATACGTCTCTGAATTACGCGTTTAAGCGGGCGCGCGCCGTAATCGTTGTCGTAACCCTTTTCTATAATCAAGTCCATCGCGGCGTCCGTTACGATAAGTTTCGCTTCCATAACCGCAAGGCGTTTTTTAAGACTGTTTAACAATATTTGCGCGATTTGCGCCGTCTCTTCCTTGGTCAGTTTATGGAATACTATTACGTCGTCTATGCGGTTTAAAAACTCGGGCTTAAATTGACGCTTTAACGCTTCCGTGTATCTGTCGCACATAGCGTCGTATTCGGCTTGCTTACTGCCCGTAAATCCGAGCGCGGTTCTATGCGCGTTTTCCGTCGCACCGACGTTGGACGTTAAAATTATTATGGTATTCTTAAAATTAACCGTCCTGCCCTTGCCGTCCGTAAGTCTCCCGTCGTCGAGAATTTGAAGCATTAGGTTAAACACGTCGGGATGCGCCTTTTCTATTTCGTCGAAAAGCACTACGGAATAAGGCTTTCTTCTCACCTTTTCCGTTAACTGCCCCGCCTCGTCGAATCCCACGTATCCGGGAGGCGCGCCGACGAGTTTGGAAACGGAATGTTTCTCCATATACTCGCTCATATCGACGCGTATGATATTGTTCTCGTTGCCGAAAACGGATTCGGCGAGAGCCTTTGAAAGTTCGGTTTTACCTACGCCCGTCGGGCCTACGAAAATAAACGAGCCTATCGGTCTGTCGGGATCTTTAAGCCCCGCTCTTGCACGACGAATAGCGTCCGACACGGCTTTAACGGCGGCGTGTTGTCCTATCACGCGTTGATGAAGCGTTTCTTCTAAATTGAGAAGTTTTTGCGCTTCCGTCTCCGTAAGTTTCACGACTGGAACGCCCGTCCACCCCGACACGACTTTCGCTACGTCGTCGGGCGTTAAGCGAAGTTTTTCGCGGTTCACCGTCATTTTATTGGCTTTGGCGCGGATCTCGTCGAGTTCCGCGTTTACGCGTTCTATCTCTTTATTTATGCGCAAAGCGCGCTCTAAATCGTCTATTCTTTTGGCTTCGTTCTTTTCCGCCACGAGTTTATTGAGTTCGTTCTCTTTTTGTTTCGCTTCCGCGGGAGAATTGTAACTGTCTAACCTCACGCGCGAAGCCGCTTCGTCTATTAAATCTATCGCTTTATCCGGCAAAAACCTGTCGGTTATATATCTGTCCGAAAGGGTTACCGCCGCCATTATAGCGTCGTCGGGTATATTGACGCCGTGATGCGATTCGTATTTATCGCGAAGCCCTTTAAGTATTTCAACCGTTTCTTCCGTACTCGGGGCGTCAACCGTTATGGGTTGGAAACGGCGTTCTAACGCCGCGTCTTTTTCGATATACTTTCTGTATTCGTCTATCGTCGTCGCGCCTATCGTTTGAAGTTCGCCGCGGGATAACATCGGCTTTAAGATATTAGCCGCGTCCATATTACCCTCGCCCGAACTGCCCGCGCCGACTATATTGTGTATTTCGTCGATAAACAAAATTATATTCCCGTTTTCGCGCACGCTTTCCACCGTCTTTTTCAAGCGCTCCTCGAAGTCTCCGCGGTATCTCGCGCCCGCAAGCATTCCCGCAAGGTCCAAAGAGAACACTATTTTATCTGCGAGGATTTCGGGCACGTTGCCCTTAACTATCGCTTGCGCAAGTCCCTCTATTACGGCGGATTTACCCACACCGGGTTCGCCTATCAAAACGGGGTTGTTTTTCGTTCTCCTCGATAAAATCTGAATAACTCTGTCTATTTCGTTCTTTCTGCCGATTACGGGATCGAGTTTTCCCTCTGCGGCGCGTTTGTTTAAGTTTACGCCGTATTTCGACAGTTCGCCGAGATTATCGTCGTCGCGTTTTTCCGCGCGTCCGACGTCTTTTTTCATATAGCCGCTCTTCGGTTGTTGAGGACGACCCGCTAAAATCTCTTGTTCCTCTTCGTATTCGTAACCGTAACAGTCGTCGGCAACGAGCGATTCGGCGAGTTCTTCGGCGATTTCGTCAACGTCGACCTGCATCGCGCTTAAAATTGCTATGGCAACGCTATCGCTCTCCATAAGCAACGCGAGTAAAAGGTGTTCCGTTCCCACGTATCCCGAACGCGCTTTAAGAGATATGTCCACCGCTTTTTCGAACAGTCTTTTGGTTCTCGGCGTGAACATATTGCCGGGGATAATTATAGATCTGTCCACGGTCTTTTGAAAATAATACAAATATCTGTCGGAATCTACTTCCGCTTCGCGTAAAATCGCGGCGGCGCGCCCGTCGGGAACGCTTAACAATCCGAAAAGAATGTGTTCGCTCCCGATATATTTGCAACCGAACTTTTTAGCGAGCGCGGTCGCAACGTCTATAACTTGGTTCACGTTGCGTGAAAATGCGTCGTAATACATAAATCACCCCTTTAATTTTATCAAAGTTTTGCTTACAGTTTCCGCACGATAAAGGTCGCGTTCCGTGGCGGACAACGTTTTTCCGTACCGCTCGCAAAGATTGGCGGGACGAACGCTTACTATTAAGTCGTCGAGTTTATCTATATCTTGAATGTCTATATATCCGAGCATCGCGCCGAGTTTGACTCTCGCCATTTCGGACAACAACTCGCCGTAAGACAACAATACCGCGTTGGTGAGTATTCCGTAAGACTTTTTACAAGCGTCCATCGTTTTAAGTTCGTGCACCGTAAACAGTCGCTCCGACTCTTTGCGTTCCGCTTCGCACACGGCTATAACCGACTCTTCGACGAGATCTAATATCTCGTATTCCGAAAGTCCCAAAGTAACCTCGTTGCTTATTTGATAAACGCAACCTTCGGCTTTGCTTCCCTCGCCGTACGCGCCTCTCACCGTTAAGCCTTTTTGCGAAAGTTCGTTAATTATGGATTTGAGTTTTCCGCTCTCGGTAAGAGCCGGCAAAAATAGCATAACCGACGCTCTGAGCCCCGTTCCGACGTTAGTCGGGCAAGCGGTAAGATAACCGAAGTTTTCGTCGAACGCCACATCGAAGTTATCGCAAATAACGTCGTCTATCGCGCTTAACCGTTCGTACGCCTCTTTCAGTCTTAATCCGCGCATAAAGCATTGTTCTCTGATAACGTCCTCTTCGTTAATCATAACGGACACGCTCTCATCGGCGTTGATTAAAACCGCGCCGCAGTCCGCGTTGTCTATCAAGCCTTGGCTTATAAGATAACGCTCTTTCATCGCTTCTTTCTCGATATCCGTTAATTCGGAAACGAAATAAAGCGTGAAGTCGTCCGCTTGAAACAGCAGTCGCGATATTTGTTTCGCCGTTTCTCCGGCGTCGTCGGGTTCTTTTATTTTGAACGGATAGTCGGCGAAGTTCCTTGCAAGCCGCACGCGAGAAGTTACGATATTGCCGCCGAACACGTCGGGATTTATAGACGTCATCTGATAAGCCCCCTGTTTTTAAGTTCTTCGGACAAAACGAAAATCTCGTCGGTATACGCGGATATATCGTCGAACCGACGTTCTATAACCGCGCGTTCTTTTTCCGCGAGCAGACTTTTATAACGGTTTATAAGCGTTTTGTTTTCGCCGTACGGGCTTTTGCCGCGGTGAACGGTATTGCCGCATTGCGCGTCTTTTACCGCCGCCGCTATTTCGGTTTTAAAAGACCGATAACACGCGGGGCAACCGAGCAACCCCGTGGCGTAAAATCGGGAAAGCGTATAGCCGCATACTTTGCACGATTTGTCTTTCATTAAATAATTCGCCTTTTTAGTTTAATTTACAATTTAGCCGCCAACGCTTTAATATATTCGGCGGTCTCCGCACCTATCTCTTTACTGCGAAGAGCGTATTCTACGTTGGCTTTTATATAGCCGAATTTATCCCCGACGTCGTATCTCACGCCGTCGAAAAGACTTGCTAAAAGTTCGCCGTTTTGCGCGAGTTGAGCGAGCGCGTCGGTAAGATATATCTCGTTTTCGCCCTCTTTGGGTTTAAGAGTTTTAAGCATAGACATAACTTTGCCGTCGAAAACGTATCTGCCGATTATCGCGTTGTTCGAAAGAGCGTCGTTAAGCCGCGGCTTTTCCACCACCGCCGTAACACTCATAACGCCGTCTTGCTCTTCGCCCACTCCGATATTGCCGTACTTTTCCACGTCGCTTCCGAACACTTCCATCGTCGCGATAACGCTCTTCCCCGTCTTTTCGAATATATCGACGAGGCGGCGCATACACGGCGTATCGTCTTTGCCCGCGTAAATCAGTTCGTCGCCGAGAAGAAGTGCGAACGGCTCGTTATTTATATATCTCGACGCGCATAAAATCGCGCCCGCAAGCCCGTCCGCTTCCGTCTGTACGGCGTAATGAATATGATATTTCTGCGTTTCGCGTTCTATATCGTACAATTTTTTCTTCCCGTCGGCGAGAAGTCTTTCTTCTAACGCTTGCGCTTCGCCGAAGTGACGGCGTATAACTTCCGAGTCGGGCGACACGACGATAATAATATCTTCTATCCCTACGGAATCGAGTTCCTCCGCAATGTATTGAATGGTCGGTTTATCGAGTACCGACAACATAGGTTTCGGAACGGCTTTGGTTATCGGCAAAAACCTCGTTCCGAGTCCCGCCGCGGGGATTATCGCTTTTTTAACTTTCATATAAATTTCTCCTTTGCCTTTTTATTATTTAAAGTTCTCTTCTTCGAGCGCTTTGATTTTGTTTACTCTACGGATATGTCTTTCGCCCTCGGAAAACGGTGTGCTTAAAAACGCGTCCACGATTTCGACGAAAAGCCCCGGACCTACGACTCTTTCGCCTAACGCTAAGACGTTGGCGTCGTTATGCTCTCTCGTCATTTTCGCGGAAAACACGTCGTGGCAATGCCCGCAACGTATACCTTTGATTTTATTCGCAACGATGCTCATACCTATGCCCGTTCCGCAAATAAGTATGCCTAAATCGCACTTTTTATCGACGACCGCGTTGCACACGGGAACGGCGTAATCGTTATAATCGACGGACTCTTTGCCGAAGCAACCGAAGTCCTCGTATTCGTAACCTTTCTTTTCTAAGTAATCGATTAAGACGGGTTTTAGGTTTATTCCGCCGTGATCGCAACCTATTGCAATTTTCATTATTTTTCTCCTCGTTGTTTTTATTTATTATTTATCTTTTCGATAATTTTTTCTAAAATAATATTGCACGCGTCCTCTAATTGATGCGAGGTTTTAACGTACGCGTTTAAGTCCTTTCCGTAAGGATCCGACACGTCGCCGAGTCCAGTCAGTTCGTCCACGGTGTAGACGCACGGGAAATTGGATATTCTGCTTTTATGTTCCGCCGTCATACATATAACGGCGTCGCTTTTAATAAGCAACGCTCCCGTCGCGGGGCGCGATTTAAATCCCGCAGGTTTATAACCGAGTTTTTTAAGCGCGTCGCGCGAGTTCTTGCTCATTTTGTCGCCGCTCGCCGCGGTAAGTCCCGCGCTCGACACTTTTACTCCCTTTATTCCCGCAAGTTTTAACTTCGTTTTAAGTATAATCTCCGCCATCGGACTTCTGCACGTATTGCCCGTGCATACGAAAAGTATTTTCATTTTTTTACCCGCAAGCCTTTTTTAAGCGGTTCATAACGCCGAGATACACTCCGTCGTATCTGTCCGGCGACACCGCTATTATTATATCGGCAAGGCTTTCCCCTTGTAACAGTTTATCGTATAAATTCGAGGCTATCTCTTCACCCGTACTGCCTAACAGCAAAAGATTTTTCCCCGCGAACGCTTCTTTATAATCGTCCGAACACATTATGTACGGCTTTTTCCCGTTTTTTAATTCCTCTTCGTATCGCGCGATAACCTTTTCCGTTTCGTTCGCGCCGTACATCGTCGTTTCGCAACGCGGGCGATAGTGGCGATATTTCACCCCGGGCGATTTAACCTTGTCGCCCTCTTTGTGTTGCGCTATTTCGCAAGCCCCCGCGACTTCGGTTATCATTTCCCGCGTGATAAGCCCCGCACGCAAAATGCGCGGCACTTTGCCCGT
This sequence comes from uncultured Christensenella sp., assembly GCA_964576995.1. Taxonomy (GTDB): domain Bacteria; phylum Bacillota; class Clostridia; order Christensenellales; family Borkfalkiaceae; genus UBA1259. The sequence continues at coordinate 14,619 of CAZNWP010000012.1, forward strand.
TACGTCAAGCACGGTGCTCTCAATCCCGCCCGAACATTTTCCGCCGTCTAAAATAAGCGGAATTAGCCCGTTAAGGTCGTTATAGACGTGTTCCGCGGTTACGGGGCTCGTGTGCTTAGACAAGTTCGCGCTCGGCGCGACGAGAGGCGCGTCCACCGCCGCGAGAAGTTTTTGACAACCCGCGTGCGACGGTATTCTGACTGCGAGCGTATCTCCGCCGCAAACCGCCTCGTTACATATTACGCCGCGGCTTTTGAACACCATAGTAAGCGGCCCAGGGGTAAACTTGCGCGCGAGATCTTTCACGTAATCTTCTTCTATTTCGACGAGGCGCGTTAGGTCGTAATCTTTATGAACGTGTGCTATTAGCGGATTGTCGGACGGTCTGCCCTTCACTTCGTATATTTTTTTTACGGCGTCGGAATTAGTTCCTATCGCCGCCAAGCCGTACACCGTTTCGGTGGGCATACCCACGACGCCGCCGCTCTCTAAAATTCTCTTCGCCTCCGCAAGACTCTCGTCGGTTATCGGTTTAATCTCTGTAATCATTTTTCGCCTAAAAAATTTCGTCGTCTACGCTTTTCACGATTTTGCTATCGTCGCCCGCGTCGAACGGCTCGTCGGAATAATCGGGCGGAGGAACGTCCGCGTCGCTTACCGACGGCATATCCGCGGGAGGCAAAGCCTCGTACCCCTCTATTTTGACGGGTTGTTTTGCGGGTGCGTCGTTATCCTCGGGTTCTTCGGTATCTTCGTTAATATTTAGGAATTTGGTGCACTCGCCCTTAAAGTAAAGTTTAACGTCGCCCGTCGGACCATTTCTGTGCTTCGCGATAATAATTTCCGCGACGTTGGGTTTAACCTTGCCTTCCGCAAGATCCTTTTCGCTCGCCTTTTTATCGGGGCGATGAATAAACAAAACTATATCCGCGTCTTGTTCGATTGCTCCCGACTCTCTGAGGTCGGCAAGTTGAGGACGGCGGTTTTCCGCTTCTACCGCGCGGGACAACTGAGACAACGCAAGCACGGGAACGTTTATTTCTTTTGCGAGAATTTTAAGCGTTCTCGATATTTCCGTAATTTCTTGTTGACGGTTATCGCTCTTTCTACTCTTTGCGGGCGTCATTAACTGCACGTAGTCGATCATTATAAAATCGAGCCCGCTCTTTCTCTTTAACCGTCTGCATTTAGACAATACTTCGTTAGGCGAAATCATCGCGGAATCGTCTATGTAGATGCGCGAATTGGAAAGTTGCTCTTTCGCCTTGGCGATTTTAAGCCATTCCGTTCTGTCCATCTGCCCTTTGCTCGCGTGTTCCATACTCACGCCCGCAACGGAACACAACATTCTTTGCACGAGTTGTTCTTTACTCATTTCGAGAGAGAAGACCGCGCAAGAATATCCTTGCAAAGCGATGTTTTCGACGAGATTCATAGCGAACGACGTTTTACCGACCGCGGGGCGAGCCGCTAAAATCATAAGGTCGCTCTCGTGAACGCCGTTTAATATCGCGTCTATTCCGCGGTACTGCGTTTTAATTCCGCGGAATTTGGATTTATCCTTAGAAAGTTCGTCAAACTTAGTCATAACGTCGGGTATGACGTTGCCGATTTTCACCATTTCGCTCGTATCGGCGGTATTAGATATATCGAAAATCTTCTTTTCCGCTATGGCGAGAGAGTTTTTCTCGTCGGACGAAGAAGAACATTCTTCAAGTATCTCCGCCGCGCCTTTCATAAGCCGCCTTAACATACTGTCTCTTAAAACGATGTCGAGATAACGTCTGTACCCCGCCGCCGACGGCATTACGTTAGTGAGTTCGGTAATATAAGAAATACCGCCCGCGTGCTCTAACGTGCCGTTCTTTTCGAGCGCGTCGGTAAGCGTTACGAAGTCGACGGTTTTATTATCTTTTATAAGCGCGTCCATGGCGGCAAAAATATACTTGTGCGACTCAGCGTAAAAATCCTCTTCCTTTAAGAAAGCGGAGGTTTCCACCTGAATTTTCGCGTCGATTATAAGGCACCCTAAAAGCGCTTGTTCCGCTTCTAAACTGTGCGGCATTCCTTTAAGCAAATCTTTTCTCGGCATTTTTCTTTCTCCTTGCTATATTATAGCGATTTAAATTGTGCAAGAGCGTCGTTAAACACGTTAAACGCGGATACAAAGGGCTTTTCGCTCGTCAAGTCCACGCCCGCGATTTTAAGAAGTTCCACGGGTCCGTCGCTGTTTCCCGACGACAAAAATTTAAAATAATCTTTAACCGCGGGTTCGCCCTCGTTTAATATTCTGTCGGATATGGCGAGCGCGGATATTATACCCGTCGCGTATTTATACACGTAAAAGGATCTGTAAAAATGCGGTATTCTCGCCCATTCGTATTTTATTTCGCCGTCGGATACGACTGCGTCGCCGTAATACTTTTTGTTGAGTTCTAAATATTTTGCGCACATACCGTCTTTCGTGAGCGGTTCTCCGCGTTCGACGGTGGCGTGAGCGTATTCTTCAAACTCCGAAAACTGCGTTTGACGGAATAAAGTCGTTCTCACCATCTCTAAAAAATAAGAAAGCAAATACTTCTTTAACGAAACGTCTTTCGCGTTCTTTAAAAGGTATTTTAAGAGCAACGTCTCGTTTACCGTGCTTGCGACTTCCGCGACGAAAATCTTGTAATCCGCCGTCGCGTACGGTTGATTTTTATTTGAAAAATACGAGTGTATGCTATGCCCCATTTCGTGCGCTATCGTAAACACGTCGTGGGTGGTTTTCTGGTAATTGAGTAAAACGTAAGGGTGCGTATCGTACACCGCGACGCTATACGCGCCGCTGCGCTTGCCGTCCTTTTCGTACACGTCGAGCCATCTTTCGGCTTTCGCCCGTTTTAAAAGTTGCGTATACTCGTCGCCTAAAACGGACAAGCCCTTAACGACTAAATCGTACGCTTCGTCGTATTCCAATTGCAAATCTTGATTAGGAACTACGGGAACGTACATATCGTACATACGCATTTCTTTAAGCCCCAACGCCTTTTTCTTTTCCGCGATATACTCGTGCAAAGAAGGAAGCGCGTCGTTTACCGTCTTTATCAAATTGCGGTATACGACTTCGGGAACGTCCTCGCCCGACAGCGCGGAATTAAGACACGACGAATAATTTCTCGCTTTCGAATAAAACACGTCCTTTTTCACGTTGCCGTAATAGGTGGACGATATGACGTTGATAAGAGAAACGTAAGCGGAATAGTATTTTTCGAACGCCTTTCTGCGAAGTTCGCCGTCGGAATTTTGCATATATACGCTATACGTGCCGTGAGTAAGTTTATAACTTTTTCCGTTATGGCGAAAACTTTTAAGCGGCAAATCCGCGTTATCCGTTTTCGTGAAAATCTCCTTGAACGTCGACGTCGTTTCCGCGCAGTCGTTTAACAGTTTTTCTTCGCGTTCGGATAACACGTGCGCCTTTTCTTTAAGCACGCATTTAAGGGAATACGCGTAATCTTTGAGTTTTTCGTTCGCGATAAATCCCGAAACGACGCTCTCGTCTAAAGCCAACAATTCGGGCGTTACGAACGCGGTCTCCGATCCGACGGCTACGGCCAAAGAAGTTACTCTCGATAAAAGCGCGTCGTAATCGGAATTTTTCGTATCTTCGTCGTGCTTCATCATCGCGTAAACGTACAGTTTATCTATTATTCTCGATAACTCTTCTTGCTTTTTCATACAAGCGAAAAAAACGTCCGCGTCGCCGAGTTTCCCCTTAAACTCGGAAAACCCGATTAAGCCTTTCGCTTTATTGAAATCTTCTTCCCAAGATTTTTCGTCGACGTAGATATCTTCCGTCGCCCAAACGTAACGTTTATCAGTCATACGTTCCCTACCTTTTTGCGTTAATTTTTGTTACTGTGTATCGGTGCGGGCATTCTGCCGCCGCGAGAAACGAGCGTTTCGCAAGAATACGGGCTTACGGGCATTATCGGCGCGGAACCGAGCAATCCGCCGAACTCTACCGTGTCCCCTTCTTTTTTATTCGGAACGGGTATTACTCTCACCGCCGTCGTTTTATTGTTAATCATACCGATAGCCGCTTCGTCCGCTATCATTCCCGATATGGTACTTGCGGGCGTATCGCCGGGGATTGCAACCATATCTATTCCGACGCTGCAAACCGCGGTCATCGCTTCTAATTTAGAAAGGGTAATCGCGCCCGATTTAGCCGCGTTAATCATACCTATATCCTCGCTAACTGGTATAAACGCGCCCGACAGTCCGCCCACCGACGAACTCGCCATCACGCCGCCCTTTTTAACTGCGTCGTTAAGCATCGCGAGAGCGGCGGTCGTACCGTGCGCGCCCACACTCTCCAAGCCTATTTCTTCGAGTATATGCGCCACGGAATCGCCGATAACCGGCGTCGGCGCGAGTGATAAGTCCACTATGCCGAATTCCGCGTTAAGGCGTTTAGCCGCTTGCTTTGCGATAAGACTGCCCGCGCGGGTAATCTTAAACGCCGTCTTTTTAATGGTTTCCGCTATCTCGTCTATCGGCGCGCCCTTCATATTTTTAATAGCGTGGTGAACGACTCCCGGTCCCGACACGCCTACGTTTATTACCGTCTCGCCTTCGCCTACGCCGTGGAACGCGCCCGCCATAAACGGGTTATCCTCCACCGCGTTGCAAAACGCGACGAACTTCGCGCTTGCTATTCCGTCTTTATCTTTCGTAAGCAACGCCGCGCGTTTTATCGTTTCGCCGAGCATCTTCACCGCGTCCATATTTATGCCCGATTTAGAAGAGCCGACGTTGACGGAAGAACACAGTCTGTCCGTCGTCGCGAGCGCTTCGGGTATGCTTTCTATAAACGATTTCTCGTAGGAAGTCATACTCTTATGCACGAGCGCGGAATACCCGCCCAAAAAGTCTATGCCGAGCGTTTTTGCCGCGTCGTCGAGCGCGCGGGCAAGCACGACTTCTTCACCCTTAAAATTCGCCGCGATAAGACTTGCGGGAGTTACGGACACGCGCTTGTTTATAACGGGTATGCCGTACTCGTCGCCGAGTTCTTTCGCGACTTTGACTATGTTTTCCGCTTTTTTGCATATTCTGTCGTAGCACAATCTCGCCGTCTCTTTCGCGTCGTCTCTTATACACGGAAAGAGGGATATGCCCATGGTTATCGTTCTTACGTCGAAATGCTCTTTTTCGACCATATCGATCGTTTCAATTATCTGATTTCTATTAATAAGCGACATTAAACAAACTCCCGTTAAACGTTGTGCATGGCGTTAAATATGTCCTCGTGTTGAACGTGAATGGAAACGCCGATTTTTTCGCCCTTTGCTTTGAGCGTGTTTTTCAATTCGCCGAGCGTAACTTTGCTATTATCGAGTTCGCAAAGCATAATCATCGTAAAATTGCCAGATACGATGGTTTGGCTGATGTCCGCTATGTTCACGCGGTTTTCGGCAAGAACGGCGGAAACTTCCGCGATTATGCCCGACTTGTCTTTACCTATCACGGTAACTATTGCTCTCATGGTATATTCTCCGTTAATCTAAAATTTCGTAACTGATAAGCATATTCCCTTGCGTAACGTATCTGACGTTCGCTTTTTCGGGAATTTTTGGGAACGGCTTTTCGTAAAAAACTAAAACCTTTCTTTCGAAAAAGTCTTTCTTATATTTGTTCCACTCTATAAAAACGAGCGATTTACAGTCAACGCCGTCTTTATCTTGAATTTCTTCGTCGTATTCGAGAAAATTCCCCGTAGACGTTTCTCTTAATCCCGTCGAAAGGTTGTAGCATTGTTTATAATATCTTCTAACGCGTTTAAACGGTATGCCGAGATAAATAAACGAAAATATCACGAACAACGCCGTTACGGAATACTGCAACCACTTAACGCCGGTTATCGTCGACGAATTATACGGAAGTCCGAAGTACCAAATATACGTCGCCGCCGAAAACAACGCGTAAACGCCGAGTACGATAAAGTATACGGTTAGCGTTATTTTCTTTTGTTTTTTCGCTTTTTCGAGTTCTTCGCTCGTGTAATATTCCGTCATAATTATTTGCCCTTCCCCGTAAATTTGTTTTTTATTTTAATCGTAAAATTATTAACGTCCGTCAAAAAGCCCCTCGTCTTTATAGCCCATTCGTCTACCACGCCGACTATCTGACTTTCTTTGCACGTTCCGTAAACCCTGCTATCGCTGCTGTTTTGTCTATTGTCGCCGAGAAAATATATCTCGCCGTCGGGAACTGTATAAGGATATTTTTTCTCGTCTTTACCGACTTCGGTGATATTCCCCGCGGACACGTACTTTTCATCGAGCAACGTATATTTTTCTTCGCCGTATTTTTTCAACAACACGCGCCCGTTTTCTACGTTGACGGTGTCCCCGCCCTTAGCGATAACGCGTTTTATAAGCCATTCGTAAACGACGCCGCCGTTTTCGTCCGTTCCCGCGCTCTTCTTGCCGTCTATAACTACCACGTCGCCGTAATCGCATTTTTCCGCGATATTCATAATAAGCACGTCGCCCGACTCTAACGTCGGATACATAGACGAACCGCTAACCACCACGCACGTAAACAAAAAGGAGTTTATAAGCGCGAATAAAGCGAGAATAACCGCTTCGACTATAAGCACGACGGTAATTAAACCGTCCGAACTTTTTTTGCCGTACAGTTTTTCGTTGTCGAACTCCGCGTTATTCAGATCCTTCATCGTCAGACTCTCCTTGAATATATTCCGCGGTCATTTTAGCCGTTTCGTCCACGGATAAAAAAATCGCTCTGCCGCATTTATCGCATTTTAACTTTATATCCGCGCCCGTGCGCGTTATCTCCCACGTATTGCCACCGCAAGCGTGAGGCTTTTTAGACTTTATTTTTCCGCCGACGCGATATATCATAATCTCTCTCCGCCCGAATTTTTAACAGTTAGCCGCAAATTTAAACCCATAGCGCGTTGTTTATCATACACTCGCCGTCGGTAACGAATTCCGCCGCCTCTATTTTTTCGTAACTTTTAAGAATTTTTCCCTCGAAAGTCTTAAATCTGTTTTGCTCCAACTTGACGTTTTGCCACACGTCGCCGCCGACTATCGGGAAAGTTGCGGAATACTCCGTTCTGTTTCCGAAATAGTCCGCGATAAGTTTTACGGTAAAGTTTCTCGCCGTTTTTCCGCATACGTCGAACATTAAAAGCATATCGTCGTTAGGACGGAATTTTTCGGCGTTCACCTTAAACGTCAACAGTCCGCGCTGACACGCCGCGCCGTACATATCCATAGGTCCTTTTTCGAGCGTAACGCCCTTCGTCGGACAGGTTTCCGCGCCGTAAGGCGGCACTGCATTTTCTACCGCGGGCGAAAACGCGCTTTCGCCGTTTTGTCTGCGCGACGAGAAAAGTATTCTGTCTTTCTGCGAAAGGTTCGCTTCGTTTTCCGAGAATTTTTTATAAATTACGGGCGAACATCTGCTAAATCCCGTATCGTAGGTAGCGCGGGCGTAAAAACAAGTCATTCCCGAATAACGGTACGGAACGTACTTAAATACGTGCTTGCCGTTTTCGTCTTTAACTCCGCCGTCTACCTTTTGCCAACATCTGTAAGAGGGCGCGGACACCCCTTCCGCCGCGAACAACGTAAGCGTTTTAAGCCCCTCCGCATCGGCGGTAACTTCCGCCGTTATTTCGCCGTTATCGAGTTCCGCTTTTACGGTAACCGCCGACGGTAAATATACGTTCGCTCCGTTTAGATATTTTTTCAAAAATACCGTTGCCGACTTAAAACACGAATAATCTACCGCGTTTATGCCGCCGTGCGAATAATCCGCCGCCGAGTAATACGTTTCGTCTATACGCGTAAGCGTATCGCACGCTCTGTCGAGATCAAATTCCGCGCTGTTCGTCGGAGACAACACCAATACCGGACACGCCACGTGTCTCGCGTATGCCTGAGGATCTACCGCCGCAAGGTACTTAAACTCGTCGTCACCGAACTGAGGTTCGGTCGCGCCGTCGAACTTATACGCGCCTTTATATCCGCGCCACCCCGCGTTGCCGACGAAAACCGCGCAAGCAACGTCTTTTTCCGTCGCCACGGTAGGCCACAACGGAGTCGCCGCGCCGTTTATCCCGAAAACTCCGACTTTCGACACGAAGCATTGATTTTTCAAAAACACGAACGCGTACTTTAACACGCAAACCCATTCGTACCAGAACGTATTCGCGACGTCGCCGTCTACCGATACGGAATTGAATTTTTCCGCGTTGTAATTCGCGTACGCCAAACTTTCGGGGTATATCGTGCGAAATTCTCTGTTCTTAAACCCGCCCGCCACGTCCACGGTGAACGCGACGAAACCTTGTTCCGCTATGCGTTCCGCGAGATTGAGATCAGCGCCGTTTTCAAAATCTTGCACCAAAAGCACGGCGGGAGCGGAAATAACGTTCGCGTTCCTAACGGTAACGCCGTATATTTTTACTCTGCCGTCTTTTGCCGTTCGCCCGTGCAAATATATGCGAGTGATAAGCAGATCGCCTTTTTTTTCTTCGTCGATGACGTCGAACGTCAACTCTTCTTCAATGCGGAAATCTTTCCAGACCGCCGTTGGAGTTAAAATAGTTCCTGCCATAATTTTGAAACGCCGAGCGGCGTTTTCATACCCTCCGAAAATTTTACCGCGTTTTTTGCGTTTTTAAGTTGATTTTTACGCGGTAATGATATATAATGTTTTTTACGGCTTGAAATTTTGCCCCGATTTGCCGTCGCAAAACGAAAAGTTCGCCGTTTCAATAGTTTATTATACAGCATTCGGGCAATAAAAAGCAAGTATTTTACGGCAAGTATTAAATTACGTTGTCAACTAACGGAGAAAATATTATGACTTGTTCTTTCTCAAAAGAATATTCCGCGGCTTTATACACGGGCGTGGAAAACGAATTTATCACCGCGTATCTTCCTTACGCCAAGGGCGACACGTTAAAGGTCTACCTTTACGGGCTTTACCTCTGCTCGCACCCCGAAGCCGACGCCGACTTGTCGGAATTTTCACGCAGAATTTCCGTTTCGGAAGAGGACGTTTTAAACGCGTTTAAGTTTTGGGAAGAATTCGGTATTCTCTCCGTTTTATCGATTGAACCGTTGTCGGTTACGTATTACCCCGTTAAAACCGCTTACCAATCTAAGCCGCGCAAATATAAAGCGGAAAAATATTCCGACTTTACCAAGTCCGCTCAAGCGATAATTTCGGAGCGTATGATTTCGACGGGCGAATATACCGAATATTTCGATATTATGGAAACTTATTCCGTTAAACCCGACGCTATGCTTATGATAATCAAGTATTGTGCGGATATGAAGGGTGCGGATATCGGTTACAGATACGTGTCTACGGTTGCGAAAGACTTCGGCAATCGCGGAATAATCACCGCGGAAAAAGTCGAAAAGGAACTTTCCTCTTACCTCTTACATACCGCCGAACTCGAAAAAATATTAAAGGCTCTGTCGTCGAGAAAAAAACCGGATATAGAAGATCAAAACTATTTCAAAAAATGGACTTTAGAACTTTCTTTCGAACCCGATAATATCGCGTTTGCGGCTAAAACGCTTAAAAAAGGCTCGATGGCTAAACTCGACGCGTTTTTAATGGAACTCTATTCCGCGAAACGATTTTCGAAAGAGGAGATTGCCGATTACGCTAAAGTCAAGCAGGACACCTACGAACTCGCGCTTAAAATCAACAGAGCGTTGTCGGTTTACGTGGAAGTCGTCGAAACGGAAATCGACGAATATCTTTCTAAATGGATCGCGTACGGATTTACCGAACAGACTTTGCTTCTCATTGCAAACCGTTGCTTTAAGACGGGCAAAAACACGCTTCGCGATATGGACGAACTCGTCGATTATTTGAGAACGCGCGGTTTTATCGACTTAATAGCCGTCAACGACTACTTCGAACAACAAAAAACCGCGGACGAATTTATAAGCAAAATTCTCTTGACTTGCGGAATAAACCGCCGCCCCACCCCGTGGGACAGAGAAAACCTCGCTATGTGGAGAAGTTGGAATTTCTCCGACGAGATGATTTTGGAAGCGGCTAAAATAGCGTCGGGCAAGAACTCTCCCGCCGCCTATATGAACGGAGTCCTTTCGAAATGGAAAAACAGCGGGGTTTTCACCGTCGCTCAAACGGAAAACGAAAAAACGCACGTTCGCGGAGAAACGTCGCAAGAAGCGTATAACGCGGAATACGCAAGACGTCGCAACGTCGCCGTATCTCGCGCGCAAAAGAACGTAGAAACGGCAATGGCGACCGAAGGCTTCGCCCCCGTATACGACAGATTGTCGAGTATAGAACGAGATCTCGCTTTCGCGGAGTTATCGGGAAACGCCGTAACGCTCGCCGCACTCGAAAAAGAAAAAGTCGTATTGGCGGCAAAAGCCGAATCGATATTAAAAACGGTAAACTTATCGCTCGACGATTTGTCCCCGCGTTACGCTTGCGAAAAATGTCAGGACACGGGCTACGTCGGCACGCACCGTTGCGATTGTTACGACAAAAAGCCCAAATAATCCCGTTCCGATTTTCTTCGAAAAAAAGATTAATCGGGTAGTAGCCGTTTTCATTTTAATCGCCGTTTCACCGCCGTTTTAGCCCCGTTTCGTCGCGTTCTCGCCGACGAAAAAATATTTTTAAGAAAAAACGAACGCTTTACCTTTGACTTATAATTTTTTTTGTGATATACTAAATACACTAAAAAACGGCAATACGCCGTTTTTAATCGTGTTCCGCAAGTTTTATTGCGAGATTTTTCGAACTAAATAATATACGGAGGCTTATCGAAGCGGTCATAACGAGGCGGTCTTGAAAACCGTTTGGGTGCAA
>CAZNWP010000013.1:0-25499 GCA_964576995.1 uncultured Christensenella sp.
ATCCACTTATTGCTTTTTTTATTGGTATAAGATGTAGTAGATAGTAGGTAGAAAGTAACGGTTTTATAAAATGCAGTGAAATTATGACGTATACGTAGCAAGGTAAATTTAAAAGTAAAATTTATAGCAACGCGATAAAAACGGCGCTTCGCCGTTTTGGTAAATAAAAAAAATATACAGTGTAAAATTATGACAAAAAAATTAACGACAAAGCAAAAAAGAAAATATTTAGAAGGCGTTCCGCACGTTTGTGCCTATTGCGGTATTTCTGAAGATGAATGTAGAGATTATTTTGATAAACATCCGAGATTTTCTCGTGGCGGGCATAGGGGAAAAACGTTAGAAGTTGATAAAATCGACTCAAGCAAAAATTATGATACGGACAACGTTAACTGGGCATGTTATATTTGTAATAATTGCAAAAGTAATTACATCAATAGTGTTAAAGACTTTGAACCTATCGCGAAAGGTATACATGAATTTTGGAAAGAGCAAGGATATAATCCTGTATCTCCCGTAACTAATCCTATAACGAGCAATGGCGGCACGACGAAGCATAATCCGTAAAAGTTTCCGAAACGGTTTTATATAACGTGTAAATACGCACCTTGCAGTGATCGCGTTGATATAGTAATATGATTGTCGTCGATCTATAAAAACAAGTACACGCTGCCGTGCGTAATGATTTTTTTCCTTGATTAAAACGTCCGCGGATTTTACGATTTTTAGTTGAACGGGTTATATTTGCACTACTTTTTTTGCGGAAAAATAGAAAATCGAACCGCATACGTACACGGACGCGCTTTGACTTACGAGTAAAAACGCGCATTGCAGAACGTACGCGTATTCGGATTTTCCGTAACAAAAAAACCATATCACGGGCAACAGAAACGCGTTAAGTAAAACGGGGAATACTCCGCCAACCGCTATTTTAAGCGTATCCGATTTGAAAAGTTTTCCGATTAACCGCGTGCATATAGCGGCTAGAAGAGTTATAAGGCTTCCGAATATAACGTCGTATAGCGCGCAACCCGTCAGAATATTGACAACGAGACAACCTATAAATAAAGCGATCGTCGCTTCGGGAAACGCGAGTGGCAGAAGGGTAAGCCCTTCCGATAGTCTGAATTGTATAACCCCGCTCGAAAACGAGAACGTTACGAGAGATAAAGCGGCATAAAGCGCGGCGATTACGCCAGCGCGCGAAATTGTTTTTGCTGTTTTGCGCATAAAAAAATCCTTTCTCTTACCGAAAAAGGATAATCATCGCTTTTTCGGTTTTTTTAACGAAGTGTTTTCCGAAAACCTTCGACGGATATTGTACCACTTTATTCGCGATTTGTAAACCGTTTTACGCTAATTGGCTTTTAATTTTAGCGAATTTATTTTTTTCTTGAGAAAGAACGTCGTCGGGCGCGCTTTCCGTCTTTGCGTAACCGAGTTCCGTCATAAGCAGAAATACGTCCGCTTGAACTTTCGCGCTTTCGATTAAGTTTTGTTTAACCGTCGTTCTGAAACCTTTCGTTACGCCTTCGGTTATCGCCGTCGCGTAGACTTTTACTATTTGCTTTTCAAGGTTCAACAAGTCTTGCAGACTGTCTTTTTCGTTGAGAGTAACGTCCGCCTTATATTCGTTAGTCATAACCGCCGTTCTCCTTATAAAAGATTAAAAAGCGCGTCGAAGCGTTTTTCGTGTTCATCGGCGATAGTTTTAACCTCGTCGGCTAATTTTTTGTTCGTCAGAATTCTCGAGTAAAGTCTTGCTTTTTTGCACGCGCTCTCTTCGTAAATCAAGAGATCGCTTAAAAGCGTCGCTTCTTTCGTTGTAAGCATACTTGACATATAATAATACCTCCGTATTAAAGATACGGTTTATATACCCGTTATTTTTATGTTTTATACGCTTAGCACAAAGGAAATAAAAAAAGACAGGTAATACCTGTCGATTTTTTTGGTTGCGGGGGTGGGATTTGAACCTCACGACCTCCGGGTTATGAGCCCGACGAGCTACCAGGCTGCTCTACCCCGCGATATTTCGTTGCCCGCTCGGTGAGTGAGCCTTAATATAATATAATATTTTTTCCTTTTTGTCAAACGATATTTTGGTAAAATCGAAAATAATTATTTTTTTTCTCGGATTATTTTTTGTCGAAGGCTTTTCGTTAATATCATATAGTGCCGAAAAGTAAATTTTATTCCCGTTTTTTGCGGAAAAAATAAAAACGCCTTGCGTACGGTTGCTTTTTTATTTAAATGGTGTTATCCTTTTATCGTGAAAAACGCGGTGCAGAGGTTTATAATCTCGTCCGCGTGATTTAATACCGTTTAATAAGGATTTAACGATATGGACATAACTATAAGACGAGCGACGAACGGGGATATTAAAGGCTTAAAAAGGCTTCTTAGCGAAGTTTTAGAATTACACGCGAAACTTCGTCCGGACATTTTTATATCGGGAACGACTAAGTATACGGAGAGCGAACTTTCTGAAATAATTAAAAACGACGAAACTCCGATTTTCGTTGCGGACGACGGCAACTGTGATATAGCGGGGTATGCGTTCTGTAAGATAGTAGATCCGCCTTTTTCGACCAATATGCAAAAAATTAAAACTTTGTTTATCGACGACCTTTGCGTTGACGAGACGAAGCGCGGAGCAAGAGTCGGCAGTAGGCTCTTTGAATACGTTAAGTCGTTCGCCGAAAAAATCGGTTGCTACGACGTAACCTTAAACGTATGGGCTGGCAACGACAACGCGATAGCGTTTTACGATAAAATGGGAATGTTCGTTAAAGAAACGCAAATGGAACTTATTCTTGACAAAAATTCTCGTCAGTGATAAAATAGATATAACGAAATACTTGCAAAAGGGTGTATGTAAAATGGGATTATTCGGAAAATTAAAGAGCGTTCTTTCTAAAACGCGCGACGGAATAGCGAAAAAACTTAACGATCTTTTCGCGAAGAACAAACTCGGCGACGAGTTCTACGATGACTTAGAAGATATACTTATATCTTCCGACGTGTCCGTAAAAACGTCAATGGAGATAATAGAAGAAATCAAAGAGACCGCTATTAAAGAAAAGTGTAAAGACAAAGACTACGTAATAAAACTGTTGAAAGAAGAACTTTTCGACACGTTAAACTACGCAGATCCGATAGAGTTTAAGTCGCCGGCGGTTATAATGATAATAGGCGTAAACGGCGTGGGAAAAACTACCACGATAGGCAAACTCGCGAATAAATTCGTAAAAGAAGGCAAAAGCGTAACTATTGCCGCGGCAGATACTTTTAGGGCGGCGGCAGCCGATCAACTTTCCGTATGGGCGGATAGGGCAAAGGTGAGAATAATAAAGCACACGGAGGGTGCGGACGCTTCCGCGGTAGTGTACGACGCGATATCGTCGGTTAAAGCGAAAAATACCGACGTTTTAATTATAGACACGGCGGGGCGTTTACACGTGAAAGCGAACCTTATGGAAGAACTTAAAAAAATGGACAGAGTTGCGCGCCGCGAATTTCCCGAAGCGAATTTCTATAAACTCATAGTCCTCGACGCGACGACGGGGCAAAACGCTTCTTCGCAAGTGGAAACGTTTAACGAGGCTGTCGGCGTGGACGGAATAGTTCTCACCAAACTCGACGGAACGGCAAAGGGCGGATTTATTATTTCGCTATCGTACGAATTAGAAGTACCCGTATGTTTCGTCGGCACGGGTGAAAAAATAGACGATATAGAAGACTTCGACGCCAAAGAATTTATCGAAGCGCTGTTTTGATTTCAAACTAAAAATAAAACGCTCCTTCCGCTTGCATTGCGGGGGAGCGTCGTTTTATATAAGTGAATTTTTATAATCTCGTGATTTTTACCGAGTCTTTTCTGATAACGTCGTGCGCGCCGCCTTCTATTATGCTCGTTGCCGAAACGACGGTGAACACCGCTTTTTCTTGAAGTTCGGGGATAGTCAACGCGCCGCAATTGCACATAGTCGACTTGATTTTGTTAAGCGTTCTCATAACGTTGTCTTTAAGCGTGCCGGCGTAGGGAACGTAAGAGTCGACGCCTTCTTCGAAAGACAACTTTTTATCTCCGCCGAGATCGTAACGTTGCCAGTTGCGCGCGCGGTTAGAGCCTTCGCCCCAATATTCTTTGACGACGTTGCCGTTAATCACGAATTTTTCCGTCGGGCTTTCGTCGAAACGCGCGAAATATCTGCCGAGCATCAAAAAGTCCGCGCCCATAGCGAGGGCGAGCGTCATGTGATAATCGTGAACTATTCCGCCGTCGGAACATACGGGAACGTAAACGCCCGTTTCTTTATAATACTTGTCGCGTTCCGCGCAGACTTCGATAAGCGCGGTTGCTTGACCTCTGCCGATGCCTTTCGTTTCGCGCGTTATGCAAATAGAACCGCCGCCGATACCTACTTTAACGAAGTCCGCTCCGCATTCCGCTAAAAATCTGAAACCTTCGCCGCTAACGACGTTGCCCGCGCCGACTTTGACTTTATCGCCGTACTTTGCGCGAATCCAACCGATAGTGCGTTTTTGCCATTCCGAATATCCCTCGGACGAGTCTATGCAAAGCGCGTCCGCTCCCGCTTCGATGAGGGCGGGTACGCGTTCTTCGTAATCTCTGGTATTGATACCCGCTCCGACGACGTAACGTTTATCCGCGTCTAAAACTTCGTTCGGGTTTTCTTTGTGTTGTTCGTAGTCTTTTCTGAATACAAAATATTTAAGTCTGTTATCTTCGTCTAAAATGGGGAGAGAGTTTAGTTTATGCTCCCAAATAATATCGTTCGCTTCTTTAAGCGTCGTTCCGACTTTCGCGTAGACGAGTTTGTCAAACGGCGTCATAAATTCTTTAACTTTCAAATCGGTAGACATTCTCGACACTCTGTAATCTCTTCCGGTTACGAGACCTAAAAGTCTGCCTTGCGCAGTGCCGTCCTCTGTGATGGCGACGGTGGAATGTCCGGTTTTTTCTTTTAATTCTAACACGTCTTTAAGCGTCGCTTCGGGAGAAAGGTTAGAATCGCTCTCAACGAAGCCCGCCTTAAAGTCTTTTACCTTCGCGACCATAGCGGCTTGGCTTTCGATGGATTGCGAGCCGTAAATAAAGGAAAGTCCGCCTTCCTTTGCGAGCGCGACCGCGAGTCTGTCGCCGGATACCGACTGCATTATCGCGGAAGTGAGGGGGACGTTTAACGTTATCGCGGGCGTTTCTCCGCGACGGAATTTAACGAGCGGGGTTTTAAGACTTACGTTTGCGGGAATACATTCCGCGGAAGAATATCCGGGGATAAGAAGATATTCGTTAAAGGTTCTTGACGGTTCGTTTACGAATTTAGCCATAGATTATGCGCTCCTTATAATTATTTGATGCGTTTTTTTTATATTTAAATTTTATATATTTTACCATTAAAAACCGCATATGTCAAGGCTTTTCGCGATTTGACTGAAGAGTAAAGAAAGAAAGCCGATAAAAAGACGCGGTTTTTAAGTAAATTCGAGTTACAGCGTGTTTTTGAATTGAGACGGAGTTAGTCCCGTTACGCTATGGAAAACTTTAGAAAAGTAGTTGGGACAGTCGAACGAAAGTTTATACGCGACGGAGTTTACCGCTTCGCCTTGCTTTAAGAGAAGTTTTGCTTCTTCGATTTTAAGCATGCGGTAATAGTGCATAATAGAATTGCCCGCGTTCTTTTTGAACGTGTTATTTAAGAAGGTTTTGCTGTAAAATAAACTGTGCTGAATATCTTCGAGCGAAATTCTGCCGTACACGTTTTTCTTTAAAATTGTAATAATATCTTTCGTGAGTTTCGTGCCGATGTCCGTGCCTTCGGGAACGAAAACTACTTCCTTATGAATATCGAGTTTGCTTCTGACGAGTGAGATAAGCAAATTTTCGAGATAGTTTTCCGTGAGTTGTTCCGAGCCGTACACGGGCATATCGAGGTTGACGAGTTTGTTTTTAAACGGGAACATGAACGCGTTTTTCGCTTCGCCGAGCATTAAGGATAAAAGATTCTTTTCTTCCGAGTTGAGTTTGTTTTGACCTTCGAGAAGGTTTAATAGTTTGCCGACCGCGTTAAAACATACTACGAGAATACGAGTGATTTGTTTACCGTTGGACTCGTAGTGGTGAACGGTGTTTGGGCAAACGATGAAGAAATCTCCTTGGGAAAGGGAGAAATCGCCGTCGTCCGTCTTGCATTTTATCGTGCCGTTGTCGACGTAAATAAATTCGTAAAACGAGTGTTTTTCGTCGTTATAGTTAAATTCGGGCGAAACGTCGATATATTCTATCGTTATAAGATTTTTAATGTCTATCGCCTTTTTAACTAAGTGATTGTAATATTTTCTCATTTGAATTTTCCTCGGCGCGCGTAAAAAGTACGTTTTCGGCGTTTATCCGATAAAAACGGCGGATAGCGACCGTAAAGTGTATTAAACGCGTAAAAAATATTTCTTTTTCTTAACCTAATTGTAACACAAAAAAGATATAAAAGCAACTTGCTTTGCACTTATTTTATTTTTTACCCTTTTTATTTTATATTGTGTATTTACATTTGATATAAGGTGTGGTAAAATAATAATCGATGATGCGGAATCGCGATTAACGCGACGACGCGGCGGAAAAAATAAAAGAATAAACAGGAGTAGGGTATGAAAATAATAGTTGCGTCTTTTCAATGCGAGTCCAACAGTAAAGCGAAGTTGCATCCGAAGAAATACGATTTCGAGTATTTTAAGGGCGACGACATTTTTAAGAAACTAGTAGTGAAAGACATATTCGAAAAAGCAGGCTTTGAAGTTGTTCCGTCGATATACGCGGTTGCGTTGCCGTCCGCGACGGTAGAAAAAGACGTTTACGAGTATTATGAAGAGCAGATAATGCAGACGGTAAGAGAAAATAGCGACGCTGACGGCGTATATATATTCTTCCACGGCAGTATGGAGGTTGACGGCATCGGAAGCGGTGAACTGTATTTATTGAAAGAGATACGCAAAGTCGTTAAAAAAGATTGCGTTATCGCGTTGTCTATGGACGCGCACGCGAACATAACCGACGAACTCGGCGACTACGCGAATATAGATTGCGCGTTTAAGACCGTTCCCCACGTTGATCAGGCGGACAGTCAGATAAGGGCGGCGAACGCGCTCGTGTACGCGCTTAAAAACGGTATAAAACCGCACTTATACGTTCAACGCGTTCCGTTCTTGCTTAAAAACGATACGCTTCTTACGGGCGAAGAACCGCTTAAATCGTTGATAGAAGAAACGCGCGAACTCGAAAAAGATAAAGACGTTCTCGCGGCTAACCTCTTTTTAGGACATTGCTGGATAGACGCTAAAAACACGTCGGCGGCCACCGTCGTTTGCGCAACGACCGAAGAAAAAGCGAAGACTATCGCGAAAGACTTAGCTAATAAGTTATGGGCGACTCGCCGAGATTATAAATTCAAGATAGAAGCGGAACTTCCCGAAGAATGTGTAGAGCGCGCGATAGCGGGAAAAGAAAAGCGTATTTTTATTACGGATAGCGGAGATAATACCACCGCGGGCGCGGAAGGCGAAAGTACGGAGATATTAAAACTCTTTTTAAGCAAAAAACCGCAAAAGAAAACGTGCGTCGCGGGGATTACCGACTTTAATATAGTCAACGACTATTTCGACAAAAAGGACGGCGAAGAGCTATACCTCGAAAAATTCGGCGAGAAAGCAGTTGTTTTATCGCACGGCGAAATACTCGGTTGGACGAAAGAGATTATAGGCAGAAGCCTTGCGCTCTCGTTTGGCAACGTGGACGCGGTTTTTACCGAAATGCGCAGCGCGTTTATAGAAAAAGGCAATTTCGACAAGGCGAACGTGGACTTAAACTCTTATGAGATCGTCGTAGTGAAGTTGGGTTATCTCTTTACCGAACTTAAACCGTTCGCGGACAGAGAATTATTCGCATTATCGGACGGTGCGAGTTGCGTCGAACTTGCAAGACTTAACTTAAAAAACATAATAAGACCTATGTTCCCGCTCGACGACTTCGAGTGGCAAGCATAAATAAAAAAACAATATAGGAGAAAAATATGAAAGACGTTAAAAACTTAAAAATAGCGTATATCGGCGGCGGCTCGCGCAATTGGGCGAGAAATCTTATGAACGATTTGGCTCTCGACGGCGATATAGGCGGAATCATTGACCTTTACGACATCGACTATGAAGCGGCGTGCGACAACGCCGTTATCGGCAATAAACTGTCGGCTCGCGACGACGTGTCGGGCAAGTGGAAATATCGCGCGGTTAAAAATTTATCCGACGCGTTGACGGGTAGCGATTTCGTCGTTATATCCATACTTCCCGCAAGTTTCGACGAAATGGAGTCCGACGTTCACGCACCGGAAAAATATGGTATTTATCAATCGGTAGGCGATACGGTAGGCCCCGGCGGCGTGGTACGCGCGTTAAGAACCATACCTATGTTTGTGAATATTGCAAACGCGGTTAAAGAGTATTGCCCCGACGCTTGGGTTATCAACTTTACCAACCCGATGACGGTATGCGTTCGCGCGTTATACAGAACCTTTCCCGAAATTAAAGCGTTCGGTTGTTGCCACGAAGTGTTCGGCACACAAAAACTCTTCGCGGGACTTATATACGAAAAGTACGGAGTGGAAGTCAAGCGCGACGATATTAAGGTAAACGTTCTCGGTATTAACCATTTTACTTGGGCAGATACGGTAAAATACAACGGCGAAAACCTTTTCCCGTTGTTCGACGAAGCGATAGAAAAACACCCCGACGGAATGGATCACTTCGATCTTAATTGGGCGAACCGTTCAAATAAGAGCAGATATCTCGTCGCAATGGATTTATATAAGAGATACGGCATAATGCCCGCGGCGGGCGATCGCCATCTTGCGGAATTCTGTCCCGGGAAATGGTATCTCAAAGATCCCGCAACCGTCGACGCGTTCGGCTTCGATTTGACGACCGTTTCGTCGAGAAAAGAAAAACAGAAAGAAAAAATCGCGTACACTAAAGAACTCGTAAACGGCACGAAAGAGTTGACGCTTAAACATTCGGGCGAAGAAAGCGTTCGTCAGATTAAGGCTCTTCTCGGCATAGGCGACTTCGTAACCAACGTAAACGTTCCTAATATCGGACAACTCGAAGGCTTTCCTTTGGGCGCGGTGGTAGAGACGAACGCGTATTTTTCGGGCGACGACATACGTCCGATATTCGCGGGAAAACTTCCGACGGAAGTTCACGCGCTCGCGTCGAAGGTTTCCGACAATCAAGAAACGGTTGTCGAAGCGGCTTTAACGGGCGATTACGAATTGGCGTTCAAGGCGTTTATAAACGACGCAAATATGGATTTGCCTCTTGACGACGCGCGTAAATTATACGACGAAATGCTTTATAATACGAGAGAATATCTTCCCGCTTACGATAAATACGCGGCGCAAAGAAAGGGTAAATAATTAAAGTCCGTCGTAAAAAGCGGCGGAAATAGGTGATCTATGCAAAATTGTTTTCCGTCCGAATGGCAAAGGGTGATATATCGCAATTACGGCAAAGTTTCCGTAAATAATCTTGCGTCGGTATTAAAAACCGACGCCGAGACGATAACCCGCGAGGCGACGGCGTTAGGGCTTAAAGACGTCGCGATCGAGCCGATTTGGCAAAGCAAAGGTTTCGTAACGGTAATACGCGATAATTACGATATAATACCCGACTTTCAAATATGCGGATTGCTCGGCATTACGCAAAAAAAGTACGACGATTTACTGAGGGATTACGATTTTTTAAGCGTAAAACTCGGCGAAAAGCCCGAAACGTCGGAAGTATTGTATTATCCGTTATCCGTAGAACAGAAAGAGAAAACCGCAAAGATAAAGGCTTTTACCGAAAGTATTTCCGTTAAAAGAAAGGTTGCGCCGTTCGACTTTTTCCACGATACCTCGGTGCCCGCGCAACCAAACCCGCGCGAGTACGCGATAGGGGAAAGGTTCGGTTCGCATTATTGCGCCGATTATTGCGGCGTGTCGTCCGACGATTTTTTATCAGATTATTCCGAAGAATACTTAAAACGCCTCGTCGCTACGGGGATAAACGGTTTGTGGATTCACGGTTCTCTTCGCGAACTCGCGGAATTCCCGTTTGATAAAAACTTGTCGCTCGGTTGGGAAAAGGCGGTTAAAAATCTTAACGCGCTCGTTACCCGTTGCGAAAAATTCGGCGTGAACGTGTACGTATACTTAAACGAGCCGCGTAGTTTAAGCGAGGAGTTTTTCGAAAAATATCCGCACTTAAAAGGTCAGAAATGCAACGGCGGGTATTGCCTGTGTACGTCTAAAAAAGAAGTCAAGGAATATTTGTACGCCGCCTTAAAGAGTGTTGCCGAAAACGTTCCGAGACTAAAAGGCGTAATGACGATAACTATGTCGGAAAATCCCACGCACTGCTATTCCGTTCCGTACGGTAACGCGCAAAAAAGCACGACGGATTGCCCCGATTGCTCTAAGCGTAACCCGGAAGAAGTCGCCGCGGAGATTAACAACATTTTCGCGCGCGCGTTAAAAGACGGCAACGGTTATACGCGTTTAATAGCCAATCTGTGGGGTTGGTCGGATTTTATGTGCTGGACCGAAGATATGGTCTTTCACGGCGTTGAACTTCTCGATAAAGACGTCGACGTGTTGTGCGTTAGCGAATATTCCAAAAAGTTCGAACGCGGAGGCGTGAAGTCGCAAGTAGTAGACTATTCCGTATCGGTGGTAGGGCCGAGCGATATAACGGTAAAAACGTTATCTTACGCGAAAAAACTCGGACACGGTATATGGGCGAAGATGCAAGCCAATAACAGTTGGGAGTGCGCGGGCGTTCCGTATATACCTGCCTTCGGTTTGATGATGAAGCATGTCGAAAACCTAAAATCCCTCGGACTTAAAGGTCTGATGACGGGTTGGAGTCTCGGCGGTTACACGGGCGGCGCGTTGCCGTTTATCGCCGCGGAATGCGAAAAAGGCGAATTTTGCGCGGACGAGTTATACCGCGAAAGGTACGGTGAGAACGCGGATAGGGTTATCGAGGCGGTAAAAGCCTTCGACGACTCTTTCTCGGAATTTCCGTTCAGTATATCTACGTTGTATTTCGGCGGACAAAATCTCGCTTGCGGCAACTTTTTCTCGTTAGAACCGGACGGCGCGGAGTCCACGATGGTATGTTTTACTTTCGACGATTACGAAAAGTGGAGCGAACCATACGGCATAGACGTTTATATTTCGCAAATGCGTAAGTTGACGGAAAAATGGGAGAACGGCGTAAAAATTCTCGGCGAAAAATCGGGTAATTCCGCATTTTGCGAGTTGGTACGTTGCGCCAAAGCGTGTCGCGATCATTTCGGATCCGCGCTTAACTTGGCGGAGTTTTCAAAGTATAAAAAGAGCGCGCGCGAAAACGCGGGGAAATTGCTCGCCGTAGTAGATTCGGAAGCGGAACTCACGCGCGAACTGCTGGGTTTAATTTGCGAGGACGCGAAAATAGGTTACGAGATGACTAACCATTATTTTTACGACGAACAAAGACTCAAAGAAAAACTGTTAAATTTACGCGATATTAAAGAACGTCTCGAAAATTTGTGATTAAGTCGCAAGGCAGAGTTAAAAGACGGTTAAGAAAAAGCGTATAAAGTATTTGTTTTATTTTTTACCCTTTTTCTAATCTTTTGTGTATTTACATATCGGTTTATTTATAGTAAAATAGATATGATAAAATTTTTAAATTGAAAAAAATAGGAGTGAATTATGGCTTACTACAATAAACAAGAAACAGAGAACAGAATAGGCAAAGTCGTCGCGATGTTAAACGAAAAAGACGTTGACGTTGCGATAATCTACTTCGACGAACTCAACGTCGCTAACGGCTGGTATCTTACCGGTTGGTGCGGACAGTTCGAAAAAGGCGCGGTACTCGTCGGCAGAGACGGCACGACGATGCTTCTCGGCGGACCGGAGAGCGAACCTTTCGCAAAGCAAGACTCGGCAATAACCGACGTAAGATGCTTCCCCGTATTTATGGTACCCGACGAAGAATATCCCAACGCTACGATAATAGGATTTTCCGACTTATTTGCGGAACTCACCGCGAAATTCCCCGTTAAGAAAATAGGTCTCGTCGGCACTACGGATATGCCGTACGCCGTTCACGAAGATCTCATCAAAGGCTTCGCGGGTTGCGACATCGTTGATATTACCGACGATTATCTTAAATTTAGATATATAAAGAGCGATTGGGAAGTAGAACAGGCGAGAAAGGCGACTCGTCTTGCTTGCAAAGCGTATAAAGAAATGGCTAAAAAAGTCAAAGCGGGCAATAAAGAATACGAAGTTGCCGCGGCGGGCGAATCCGTATGCAGAGCAGAAGGCGCGGACAGTTTTGCTTATAGAACGATAGTCGGCAGCGGCGTTCGTTCTAACGCGGTCGTTCCCACTTCCACCAATAAAGTGATGCAAGACGGCGAAATGGTTATGCTCGGCATTGCTCCGAGAATTAACGGCTACGCGGGAACGTTCGGACATACCGTACCCGTAAGTGGCGAATATACTCCCGCTCAGAGACAATGCTTAATCGATATGATCGAAGTTATGAAACTCGCTAAGAGTATGCTTAAAATCGGTAATACCGGCAGAATGATCGATAAGGAGTGCAGAAAATTGTACGTCAAGGGCGGTTATTTGAAATATCTCGTATGCCCGTTCGTTCACACAATGGGACTTATGGAAGCGGAAGCGCCTTTCTTCGGACCTAACAGCGACGACGCAATACAGAAAAATATGATAATCAACGTCGACGTAAGTTTCTTCGGACATCCCGAACTTAACGGTTTGAGAGTGGAAACGTGTTACGTTATAACCGAAAACGGAGCAGAACCGCTTTGCCCCGAATTTGAAGAAGAATTATTTAACTACGTAAAATAAGGAGTGTAAAAATATGAAATACGGAAAGAAAAATTGGGTTTTTTGCGACGGTGATTTACCCCCGCACGGGGACAATCCCGACTTTCAGGGACACGAAGCGTTGATGATTACTAACGTTTCCAAAAAAGACGCGCATATCAGAATTAAAATTATATTCGAAGATAAAGCGCCTTACGACAATATAACCATCGACTTAAACGCCGAAAGAACTACGTGTTTAAGACTCGATAAGCCCATCGGCAAAGAGGGTTATCAAATACCTTTCGGACAATACGCCATTCACGTTATATCCGACGTGCCCGTTTGCGCGTGTTTCGGACGTCTCGACGTAAGACAAACCAATATGGCTTATTACAGCCCGTCCGGATATTCCTTTTAATTAAATAAAAAGGGGGTTGTATTATGCAATACAAATATAGTATAAGTGTAAACGATATGGCTTTCGCGAGTACCGAGGAAATGTTTAAGAAACTGCACGACTGCGGATACAGAGCGATAGATACGTCGGGCGCGGATTATAAAGATTCGGCAATCGAAGAGAAAAACTACTGCGATAATTTTAAGCGTCTCGCGAAAATTTACGATATAGAATTATATCAATCGCATTTTCCCATCGTGATAAACAAGCCCGAATCCGAGTATCTCGGAGACGAGTATAAAGCGAGGGTATTAAAAAGGGTAGAGCGCGTCGCGCGTCTCGGAATAAGGAACGTTGCCATTCACGGTTACGTTCCCGAAGGTCTCGATTTTTTTCGCAACGCCACGCCTTACGATTATACTAAGTTAGAAGCGCATAACCGCGAACTTAATCTAGAATTTTTCTCTTGGCTTAAACCTTATTTGAAAAAAGAGGGGATAACCGCTTGCATAGAAAACTTGTTTGCGTACGATATGCTTATGCAAAGACACGTGCTGTCGACTTGCGGAAACGCCGACGAGACGAACTATTATATAGATAACCTCGGCGACGATTGTTTCGCCGCTTGTTATGATAGCGGACATTTAAATTTATTCGGCGCGGACGAGTACGAATATATAACCAAACTCGGCAAACGTCTCCGCATCGTCCATTTCCAAGAAAGTTGGGGTAAAAACTTTAAGGGTATGGATTGGCACTTGCTCCCCGGCGACGGCGACGTCAATTGGGAAGCGGTGAAAAAGGGCTTAACGGACGTAGGTTATACGGGTACGATTAACGCCGAATTAAACCCGCGTAAAGGCAAGTTGTTCGACTTGCAACTGAAATATATCGCGGACGCGTTTAAGGCGTTGTTAGACGATTAAACGTAGAAGAAAATAAGTTACCGCTTCCTAACGGTACAAAGAAGGGTACCCTTCTTTGCGCAATTCAAAAAGAATTGCGCAAAACCTTTTCGGATAAAACATAATAGAATTATGTATAAGGAGATATAAAATTATGAAGAAAAAAATTATTTCAACAATTCTCGCCGTTTTAATAACGTGCGGAAGTCTCAGTCTTGCCGCCTGCGGTGGAAACAACGACATCGAGAAGATCGATACGAGTAAAACGCAAATTTACGTATCGAACTTCAACGGCGGATTCGGAAGCGAATGGCTCGATAAAATTAAAACGAGTTTCGAAGAAGACTACAAAGACGCGTCTTTTGAAAGTGGCAAGAAGGGCGTTCAAGTCGTTATCAAAAAACATAAGAACCTTGGCTCGGCCATGGTCGGAACGCTTACCGACGATAGTAACTACGTGTTCTTTTTAGAGGACGTTCCCTACGGCGAAATGGTGTACGGTAATCAAATTCTTGATATTACCGACGTGGTAAACGGCACGTTCGACATTAATACCGCTACGGGCGATAATACTATTCCCGACGTTACCGACAAAAATATTATCGGTAAATTCAGCGATATTCAAGCCTCGTCTCTCGCTATCGAAAACAAATACTACGCCGTTCCTCACTACGAAGGATATTACGGCTTTACTTACGATGCGGACTTATTCGAGAGAAAAAACTACTATATGGGTTACGATCCCGAAGAATATCCTAATTACGATACCGAGAACCCCGATCTTAATAAGGTGGAATTTTCCACGGGCTTCAGTATAAACGACGGCGACTTGTTGTCCCCCGGGCCCGACGGTATTCACGGAACGTACGACGACGGCTTGCCCGTAACTTACGCGGATTTTTATAAACTCTGCGAACAAATGACGTCGGACGGCGTAACGCCCATGATTTGGTCAGGTCAGTACGGATTTTATATCAGTAACGCCATCAACCAACTCATAGCCGATTACAACGGATACGACAACGAAACGTTAGGTTATACCTTTAACGGTAAATCTACTAAGTACGTAACGGGATTCGACGCTAACGGCAACCCGATTATCGAAGAAAAAGATATTGATAACGCTAACGGTTTCGACTATTTCAAGCAAGCTGGACATTATTACGGTTTGTCTTTCCTTGAAAAACTCGTAGACACCGACGGATTTTTGTATAAAGATTGCTTCACGGGTTCTTTCTCTCACACCGACGCGCAAAATAATTATCTTTTAAGCGGCAAGGTAAACACTATGAAACCCATAGCGATGTTAGCCGAAGGTATTTGGTGGCAGAACGAAGCGACGGGGCAGTTCTCGGCGATGGAAAAGGCGTATCCCAATTCCGGCAAAACCCAGAGAAATCTTAAGTTTATGCCCATGCCCAAAGCGACTAAAGCAGACGTCGGCGCAACAACGCTTTTAGAGTCGCAAAACAGTTATATGGTTATCAGAAAGAACGTTGACGAACAGTATATTCCGTTGTGCAAACTCTTCGTTCAGTACGTAAACCAGACGGAAAAACTTCAAGAGTTCACGCTTACATCCAATACGCCGAAAGCGCTTAAATATGAAATGACCGACGCGCAAATGTCGCAACTTACGCCGTTCGGAAAATCCGTAATGGAAGTTAAAAACGCGAAAAATAAATCGGGCGCGATTACTACGAAAGTCGTATATCAATTATCGACCAATCCGCTCTATTTAAATAACAAATCCAAGTTCAAAAAGTACGAAACTCTCGCTTACGGCACGAACACGTATCCCGCGACCGCGTTTAACGATACTAAGTCGCTTACTGCGAAAGATTACTTTAACGGGCTTTACGACAGTTGGAAAGGTAGATGGAATTCCGATTTCGCGGCTTATCTCACTAAATAAAGGGTAGTACGAAATGGAAAAAACTATACAAAAAAAGAAGGGACTTAAAAAGAGACAAAAAGACGCGATATTCGTCGCTTGTCTCGTAGTTCTTCCATTGATACAGTATGCGATATTCTATATATACGTAAACATAAACAGTATATTTTTAGCGTTCGAATCCTACGAAAACGGCGTGTATTACTGGAATAACTTCGCTAACTTTAAGCGGTTCTTCCAAGAAATGATACGCGAAGACTTGCTTTGGCTTTGCTTGAAAAACTCGCTTATCTATTACGTAATACACACCGCCGTGGGAACGGCGGCAAGCCTCGTGTTCTCGTTTTATATTTTCAAGAAACGCGCGTGCAGTAAACTATTTAAGGTTATGCTGTTTTTGCCGTCGATAATATCGTCGATCGCGCTTACGTTGATTTATAAAAACTTCGTCGATTACGCCGTCCCGTCGATTTTCCTCGAATTGTTCGGCGTAACGATAAAACCGCTTGCTTCCGCTAAAGCCACGACTTTCGGAACGGTAGTTTTCTACGGGGTATGGATGGGCTTCGGCACGAGTATTTTGATGTATTCGGGGTCTATGGCAAACGTGTCCGACTCGGTTATCGAAGCCGCTAAAATTGACGGCGCCAGCGAATTCAGACAGTTTATTTCGATTTGCGTTCCGCTTATATACGCGACGTTGACGACGTTCTTAATATCGGGCGTAGCCGCGATATTCTCGTCGGATATGAACTTGTACGCGTTCTTCGGAGGCGGAGCGGAAAGATATACTTGGACGTTCGGTTATTATTTGTTAAAACTCACGCGCGACGCGGGGCTTCCCGAGTACCCGTATCCCGCTACGATAGGATTGCTCCTCACGGTTATATCCGTGCCGTTGACTTTCCTTATTCGTTGGGCTCTACAAAAATTCGGCCCGACCGTCGATTAAGGAGGATATAAAAATGAAAGTTAAAACGAAAAGAAAATTTTCACCGTTTTTCTTAATTGTCGGAATAATTCTTGCAATATACGCCGTGTCGTTGATGTTGCCGCTATTGTGGGCGTTCTTTATGTCGCTCAAAGATCCGATGGTAGAACAATACGTAAATATGCTCGGATTTCCGCAAGAATGGCTATTCGAAAACTGGGCGACCGTATTTAAGTATTTCTCCGTAGAAGTAACGAGAAACGGGGTAGACGCAATAGTCGGATTTCCCGAAATGCTCTTAAACTCGTTCTTGTTCGCGCTCGGCAACTCGTTCATTCAAACGACGGTTACTTTTATAGTTGCTTACGCTTGCGCGAGATTTGATTTTAAGATTAGTAAGGTAATATACTTTATCGTTATTCTCGGTATGATATTACCGATAGTCGGTTCTCAACCGTCCGCGCTCGCCGTTGCGAGACATCTCGGTTTGTACGACAGTATTCTCGGTATGTACGTAATGAAATTTAACTTTTTAGGAATGTACTTCCTCGTCTTTTACGAGACGTTAAGAGGCTTCCCTAAAGATTACGAAGAAGCCGCGCAGATAGACGGGGCGTCCAACCTCTCGGTAATGATAAAAATCATGTTCCCGCTTTGCGCTACGACGTACGCTACCGTATTGTTGCTCTACTTTATTCAGCAGTGGAACGACTATTCCACGCCGATGTTATTTATGCCGAACGTGCCGACCGTTGCTTACGGATTGCGCTTGTTCGACGCGAGCAGCAATAACGCAATAACCAATACCCCCACGCGACTTGCCGCGTGCATAATCGTTGCTTTGCCGACGCTCGCGCTTTTCGTCGCGTTCCACGACAAGTTGTTAAATAACGTGTCTATCGGCGGGGTTAAGGAATAAAAGGCAATCGCTCGCATAGCGAGTAATAAAAATAATTAAGGAGTGAAAATATGCAAAAAAGACTCAAAAAAACATTACTTTGCGTTCTTGCGCTGTTGACGATTATTTGCGCCGCAATGTCGGCGACGGTTTTCGCGACCGAATCGTTATCGCTCGAAAACGCAACGTCGTTTGACGGGTTCGTCTACGGACAAACCGTCTCGCTTCCCGAAGGGACGCTAAAATACGGTGCAGACAGTAAAGCAGCAACCGTTACCGTCGAATATCCCGACGGAAGAAAGATCGGCGACAGTACATTAAAGTTAGACGTCGAGGGTATTTATACAGTTATTTACTCGGGGACTTTCGGCGGGGAAGAGAAAACGGAGAAGAAAACTTTCACCGTAAAGAAAGATTTGTATTATGTATCGGGCGGCTCGTCGAGCGTTACGCTTAATAAAACGTATAAATACAAAGATCATTCGAGCGAAACGGTACCCGATTACGGCGAAACGCCCGACGCAACTCAAAGCGAGATAATCGCGCACATGACGAATTTGATAGATTCCGAAGTTACGGGTTTAGCGGTATCGCTTTCCACGGGTGATACGTTCTCTTACGGCAAAGTAATAAATCTCAACGATATTCCGGCGACTAACGGTAAATTCGAAGATATTATCTCGTTGACCGTAACGCCCGAAAAAATCGGAACGAAAGACGTAGAAGACTTTTCTATAATATTAACCGACGCTTACGATCCGTCTAACTATATTACCGTCAACGTAAAAGCGACGGTAGGCGAAAAGGTAAACAGTATCGTTTACGCGAGAGCGGCGGCAAGCAACGGTCAACAATTAACGGGTTGGGCGTGGAACTCTACTCCTGCGGTTAAGTACGTAAATAACAACTACGGCACCGTTACGAGAATGAATTTTGCGGGCTTTAACTCTTATACCGCTACTTACAACAAGACGACGGCAAATCCCACGGGTATTAACTCGGATATTAAATTCGGTTACGACTCTATCGCAAAGAACGTTTTCTCGCTCGCTTTCGATTATGCAAACCGCGCGATATATAACTATGCGACGAGCCACTCCGGAAAATCGGATATGATAGTCGATTTCGACGATCCGACTCACTTCGAAAAACTTTGGTCTGGCTTTACTACGGGCGAATGTTTCCTTTCTATCAAGGGCGGAACGTACGTGGGAAGTTCCTTTAACTTCGTTATCAACGAAATTTACGGACAAGATATTAACTCCGCCGCTTTCGATGATAGAGGCAATCCCGATATTAAAGTTGCAATCGACGGCTATACTGAGGATAATTTGCCTAAGGCGAAAGTCGGCACCGCTTATAAGGTTTTCGACGCTACATGCGCAAGCCCGTATTACGGCGCGTTAGACGTGTCCGTGGTCGTTAATGATCCCGACGGAAGCGCGGTAACGTTAACCGACGGAAAATTCACTCCCGCAAAAACGGGCGTGTATACGATTACTTATTCGGTAGTCGATTATCTCGGCAAGAAAACGGAAAAGACGCTTAACGTAACCGCACAAGAGACGATTCCCGAAATTAGCGTAACGCTTAACGGTGAAAAACAAACGGCGGGTATAGCGGGCGTATACGTAACCCTCGTATCCGACGTAACGGCAACGGGCGGAAGCGGCAATCTTAAACTCGCTTACACGGTTAAGTTGGGCGAAGAAAACTTCGAAATAAAAGACGGCAAATTCTTCCCGACGAGAGCGGGCACGTATAAGGTAACCGTATCAGCGACCGATTATATCGGAATCGTAGAGACTGCAGTTTACGACGTCGTGGTAGCCGCGGGCGATAAACCCGTATATCTCGACTCGCCGATAATTCCCAAATACTTCGTGTCGGGCAAAACGTATACGTTGCCTGCGCTTACCGCGTACGACTATACCGACGGTTCGGGCAGAGCGGTTAAAACCAAAATTGCCTATATCGACGGAGAAGGCGTGAAGAACGCGATAGGGACGACTATCGTTCCCGTTGCAAACGCGATTAAAGATACGGTAACCGTTATTTATTATACCAACTCTTATACCGCGGAAGGTAATATCGAATTTAAGGACGTTCCCGTCGTAAACGCGTGGAACGGCAATAAAGTAGACGTATCTAAACTTTTCTACGGTAACGGTGCAACGGTTAAATCCGCTCTCAACTATACGACCGTATCCGCAAGCGTGGACGGTGAAACGGACTTTGTAAATCCGCTTGCCGTAAACGGTTTCAGCGTAACCCTTAAAGGCAAGAAAGGCGCGTCTTTTAGTGCGTTTACGATAACGCTTACCGATTGCGAAAACGCCGATCGTCAAGTTAAGTTCTTGTATAGTCCCAAAGACGCGAATAAATCTTATTTCAGAATTAACGATCTTACGGCTATTCCGTACGAAGCGGGGCAATCCATAAGCAAAGGCGAAGATACGATCGCGTTAAAAGTAGACTCCTCCGAGTGGACGGTAAGTTACGACAAAAACAGTTCGAGCGTAATCGCTATCGAAAAGTATCTCAACGGCGATAAGTTCGAAGGCTTCGGCGATCTCGTGTACGTAACGTTCGGTTTCGAAGGCGTAGACGGATCTGCGGCGGTAGACGTTTATAACGTAAACGATACGGCTCTTTCGAGTAGAACGTCCGACAGAAGCGCACCCAACATAAGCATTTCGGGTTCGTATCTCGGATATTATTCTAAGGGCGCAATCGTTAAAATTCCGAAAGCGATAGTGAACGACGTTCTCGACAACAACGCGACGGGTTACGTAACCGTTCAATCTCCCGAAAACGCCGAAGGACAACGCTCTTTCGTAACTTCGACCGACGGAATTTATCTCAATAAGGTTTCGACGGACAGAGAATATTTTATCAATGGCACGACTTGCGGTGCGTATCTCGTAACGTTCTATGCGACCGATTCTACCGGTAACGTAAACGAGTACGCATACTTTATCAACGTAATGGACGAAGAAGCACCGGTGATAACCGTTGCGGAAGGTAGCGTTACGACGGGTAAAGTCGGAGAAAAAATCGCTATAGCAAAAGCAACCGCCACCGATGCGATAGACGGCGAAGTAAAGGTAACGATACACGTTGCAACTCCGTCGGGAATGCTTTACGAAGTAACCGAAACGCAGACGAAATTTGTCGCGAACGGTGCTGGATTATATAAAATCATATATACCGCAAGCGACTTATCGGGCAATATGGCGATGAAAACGATTGAAATAACTGTTTCATAAGGAGAAAACGATGAAAAAACGTATATCTAAAATATTATGTTTAACGCTCGCGACTACGATGGCTATAACCGCGTTCGGATGCGATTGCAGTTGTGAAGGCTCGAAAGATACGTCGAAAGACGACGTCGCATTGACGTATAACGAGTGTGGCGATTATACGGGCGGTTTGCACGTATATAACAAAACCAAAACCAACGACTATATCTTAAAGGACGGAAAAACGGAATACGTAATCGTAAAGGCGGAAACGTCTAACGCGAGAGCGACCTTGGCGTATACCGATTTCCGCGACGTGTTTATGACGTCGACGGGCAGAACGCTCAGCGACGTAAGCGAAAGCGCGGTGAATTGGAGCGCCGATCAAAAGTATATAGTTCTCGGCAGTAAAAAACTTCAAGACCAAGCAGGTTTAACCTTGTCCGACAAAGTGAACGCCAACGGCTTCCAGATAAAGACGGCAGGCAAGAGCGTGTTCGTAATGGCTGAAGATTCGGCGGGCGTGCTATTCGGCGCGTACGAGTTGTTGACGCAGTTGTTAAATTACGAAAGATATTCCGTCAACTATTACACGATAGACGAAAACGTAAAAGACGTACCTCTTTACGACTTCGATATAACGGATAATCCCGACTTCGAAAGAAGAATAGGACCGTGGGGATCGGTGTATACGGACGTAACCAACGCGGGTAGAATGAGATTTTTGCTTCAATATCAAGACGTTTACGTAAACAGCGACGAATATCCCGCGTTCCACAACACGTTAGAAGCGTTACCGCCCGCGACTTATTTGGAGACTAACCCCGAATGGTACGCGCAAGAAGTAAGCGAACCGAGTAAAATTAAACAACTTTGCTACACCGCTCACGGCAACGCGGAAAAGTACGAGTCGATGGTAAATACGATGGCGGGCGTCTTAATCAGAGAACTGACGAAAGACACGGTTAGAAACGTTATCACGATGACGCAAGAGGATAACACCGAATACTGCACGTGCGATAAATGTAAGGCTAACCAAACCAAATACGGCGGCTTGTCGGGAAGTATGTTTATATACTTAAACGACGTGGCGAGAGTCGTAAACAAGTGGATCGACGAAAACCAAACGGGCAGAAAAGTACTCATCGCGATGTTCGCGTATCAGACCTACCAATTAGCCCCCGCGACGCAGGACGCAAACGGAGTATGGCACCCCGTAGACGACGCGGTAGTCGGCTTGGACAACACGGCGGTATTTTTCGCTCCGTCCACCGCTAACTACGCTTATACGTTCAATCAAGAAGAGAACAAAGACGTTAAAAAAGCGATAGACGGTTGGCAGGTTTGCGCAAAGAACGTTGGTACGTGGATGTATCAAACGACTTACGACAACTATTTCTTGCCTTTCGATAACTTCAGTTCTATGCAGGATAACTACAAATCCGTACTTAATATGGGTTCTAAGTGGATATTCGACCAAGGACAACAAGGCAACAAGAATTTGACGGCGTTTAACAACTTCAAACTTTACCTTAACAGCAAGTGGCAATGGAACGTCAATCTCGACTATAACGAATTGTTTAACGCGTATTTCGATTCTATGTACGGACCGGCGTCCGCAACGATGAAAGACTTTTTCTTGTCGCTCAGAATGCACTTGCGCACGCTTAAATCGACGGACGTAATGGATTCTTTCGACAATGCGAACAACTTCCCGTTAGGATTAGTTCGTCAATGGATTAAGTATTGCGAAACGGCGTACGGCGACTTAGAAGCGATAAAGACGAGCAATCCGGAATTATATAAGGTATATTACGACAACGTAGTAACCGAAAGCATTATGGCGAGACATATGCTTATAAAATACTATCCGGGTTCGGTAAGTCCCGAACAGTTGAAGATTGAAAAATCTACTTTCAAAGAAGACTGTTTAAGACTTAACTTTACCGAACACTCGCAACACAACGATATAAACGAATTGTTAAAAGATTATTAAGTTTCATCTCCGTCGCGGCGCAAAGCCTCCGCGACGGGGGAAAAATAAATACAATATTTCAGGAGGAGAAAATATGAAAAACTACGCGAAACCGACTTTGGACGTTATTTTTCTGGGGGGGGGTAATGCGTTATTAACCGCTTCCGCCGAGAATAGCACGTTCGTCGACATGAATGACTTGTTTAACGCAGGCAGTACGGGTAACGGAGGTATAGGCAATGATTAATCGCTGCTTAAAAAACCTATTAATCAAAATAGTTGCATCGTTATTCGTACTTTCATGTGTATGCGCGCTCGCGTTCAACCCGAACGCAAGCAAAGTAAAAGCAAGCGAGACGGCAAGCGAAATTGCTAAAATAGACGGCTTCAGTATAGTAAACGGCGCGTACGTAAGAATACCCGAAACCGATTCGGATATATACGGTGTAACCGACGAAAACGGAATACGCTTCGTGTTTTATTTAAGCGACTCGATAACGAAAGCCTCGATAGAAAAAATCTCGACGCTCGTCTCCGTAGATACCGCTATAACCGATTTAACGATAGAAAACGTTACGGAAACGAACGGTAAAGTAACCGAAAAGGTGTGGGATAAAGATAACGTCGCGTATGATAGCGAAACGAATAGATATACTCAAAATATCGACCTCGTAAACTTCCCGACGACGGAATATCACAGCGAAGTAACGGTAAGAGGTTATATCAAGACGACCGAAGGCGAATATTATACCGATCAACTGATGAGAACTATGGCGGGCGTAGCCAACTACCACGCGATAAACGTAAGCGAAGACGCGGAAGCGTTAAGCGCGTATATCGGAACGGAAAAATCTTCTAACGGAGATTGCGGCTTTGCGGTAGTCAATAAAGAAGCGACTCTTAGCGTAAACGGTTTAAGCGAAGTAACGGAAGCGACCGCGGTTTATATCAACCAACATAAAGCGGCGGGCGTAACCGTAAATAACGGCAACGTAACCATTCCCGCGAGCGTAACTAAAACTTTAACTTCGGGCGAAACGTATACGCTCTCAGTTTTTGAAAGCGACGGCGTACACCGCGCGGAATTCAAAGCGATAGATTACGCAATAGGCACCGCCTCTGAGTTCGTAGAATTTTTGACGGCAACCGCGACGGGCGAACCCGTACACGCGATATTGACTGCCGATATAGATTATTCGGGTAATGAATGGACTTACAATTACGTCGGAAGGACCTCGGATAAATACTTCCAAGGCAGTCTCGACGGACAAGGACATACCGTTGATAACGTATCCGTTCGTAACGGTATATTTATGGGAATTAACAACGCAACCGTAAAAAATATAGCGTTCACAAATATAACCACTACGCACAGTAATTCGGCGTCTTTGTTCTCTTGGAACACGAACGGTAAAAACGTTCTCGAAAACGTTTTCTTACACGGTAATTTATCTTCGATAACGACCGCTTGTGCGGGTATAAGTAATAATACTTCTACTATCGAAATGAAAAACGTCGTCGTGTACGTTGAATTTGGCAAGAATACCGAGTTTAACGCGATAAACAGAGACGGTAATTTGGGTAGTATGTCTAACGTTTACGCAATAAGCACGACTGCGGCGAACCTTGCTAACGCTGCTACCGTAATGGGTGCGACGTTATATACCGACGCTAAGGCTTATGCGAGCGTTGCCAACGATAAGATATCCGAATTTGACGAGACTTATTGGACGACCGAAGGCGGAGTAATTATGTTCAAGAGCGCGAAAGCGAAGTTGTCCGCCGTGTCTGCCGATACGAGTATGGATAAAGACGTATTCCTTAAAGTTGGCGAAGCGTATAACGCGATAAAGGGCACGTATAATGTCGCCGTTGACGGCTGCACGGTTATTCTCGAATCGGCGGTTGAAAACGTAACCCTTGCTAACGGCGTTTTAACGATAGGCGAAGGAGCGAGCGTAGGTTCTAAAGTTAAAGTATTGGCGATAGATCCGATATACGGTACCGTAATAGACTCTGTTGAAGTTACCGTTGCCGCGGTACAAGAATTAACTTCTAAGGGCGGCGTCGTCGGTAAAAACAGAAGCGGCAAAATAACCGTGGACTTAAACGAAGGTTTGACTGGGGCAAATCTCAATAGCGTTACGTTTGGCGGAACGGCGGTAAGCGCATTCGAATATACCGTAACGGACAACAAGTTAGAAGTAAATTCCGCTAAACTTGCAACGACGGAAAAAGCAAGTTTAAGCGCAACTTTCGTTAAAGACGGAGCTATCTACAATTATATCGTAACCGACGTAAAAGTTTGCG
>CAZNWP010000014.1:0-24780 GCA_964576995.1 uncultured Christensenella sp.
TCTTTATTTTCCTCTTTATTTTTTATTTTTATTTATTTTTCGACATTTTTTACAATAACTCCACAACGCATCGAGGCAGTCCGCCGATAGCAACGCCGCGGCGGGGCGATAGATTCCTATCGCCCCGCCGCGGGAACATTCTAACGACCTAAGTTTTCAATCAACGTAAGGTTTTATTTGCTTTTTTCGTTAGTCGACGCTTATTAAAAGATTTTCGCGTTATACACCCTTTTGCATTTCGGCAACGCTCTCCAATATCGCGTCCGCCATATAGTTTAACTGCTCGTCGGTAAGCCCGTATATCGGCAAGTGCGTGAACCGTTTATAAAACACTTCTTCGCAATTAGGACACGTCTTTGCAATCGTTTCCACGTCGTACCCCATATCCTCTATAACCTTAAACCTATACAATGGTCCGAAGTGCGGTATGTTCGTTACACCCTTTTCTTCCAATTTCCTCTTTAACGTCTGAACGTCTCCGCCCGCCTTTTCGGGATCGATTTGCAGTTGATATAAGTGAAACGTCGGTTTTATGTCCTCGTTCCCCAAATCTTGCGGTATTATCGCGGAATTACCTTTAAGTCTCTCGTTTACAATTTCCGCCGCGCGACGTCTCGCCGCGATTATTTTGTCGTTACGCTCGACTTGCAATCTCAACCCTAAGCCTTGTATTTCCGTCGTCGAATAGTTCGCCGCCACGAAAGGCTTTTCTTTACCCTTGATTGCGGTTATATTGTATAGCCAATTCTTTATGGGAACGGAAAAATCAAGTCCTAAAAATCTCGCTCTCTTCATTTCGCTCGCAAAGTCGGGAACGTTGGTCGTTACTATTCCGCCTTCACCGAAAGAGGTTACATTCTTTACTTCGTGGAACGAGAACGCCGCAAAGTCGCCTATCGTTCCTATCTTTCTGCCCTTATATTCCGCGCCGAACGCGTGCGCCGCGTCCTCTAATACGATTATTCCGCGTTCTTTCGCTATCTCCATAATCGGATCTAAATCAACGGGATAACCGCCGATATGTACGGGAACTATCATTTTCGTTTTCGGCGTTATTTTTCTCTTTACGTCCTCGGGATCCATATTAAGCGTTTTAGGATCTACGTCCGCAAATACGAGTTTCGCTCCGTGCGCTAACGGATACGCCATCGTCGCAACGAAGGTTATCGCTGGAACTATTACTTCGTCTCCCTCACCGATTCCCGCGTATTTGTACGCAATTTCAAAGCCCGACGTCGCGTTGGTTACGAACGTACTGCTGTCCGTCCCCAAATATTCGTTGCATAACTTTTCCGCCGCCTCGACCTGACTGCCGAGCGACAACTTCCCCGGCGCGCTCGATATCTTATCCAGCACTTTCAAATCCTCTTCGATTTTAGCGGTAGCCGCTTCGTACTCCGCGCCCTCGCCTTTCATCAAGAACTTAATAACTTCTAACGTGTCGTTTACGTTATAATTCTCACCTACCGCGGGCCAAGGCACTTTCGTCGCACCCGTGTTGTATCTGAAGTCTGTAGTTTGTTTTCCCATCTTGTTTCTCCTATTTATTTTTATTTATCACCCCTTAAAATTCGGGGGCGTATTTTTCTTTCTTTTCTTCGTAATATATTTCTTTTACTTCTATGTCTTTGACTTTTAAAATCGTGCAAAAAGGCGAAAACCCTATATGTCCGACGGTTAGCGGTTCCGAATATTCCACATACTCCGCAACGAGTTCGTCGTCAATCGTCATAAACAAATGCCCGTTTATCGCTCCGCAAGCAAGTCGAATCTCTTTGCCCGCTTCGTACTTATAAGAACCAGTTATAGATCTAAACGCAAGTTTGTTGCCCTTAACGTTACGCTCTAACCCCGCCTTATTATCATACCAACCGCCGACTCCGCACACGTACGAGTCGCCCAAATCGTTTATTTCATCGTCCCAACCGGCGCAGAACACCGCGTTTACGTCGCGAGTGGCGGGAAGTTCGCTCTTCGCAGTAAAACATATCATCACCGGTTTATCGAATACTTCTTTAGTATACAATATACCGCCCTTGTTTCCGTTTTCTTTACCGATTAAATAACCGTCTTTATATTCCCATTCGCCCGCTTTCTGCTCGAATATTTCTCTAAAATTTTCGTCCGGTTTATAATCTATAAGCGTTTTGCATTTATCCGCTATTATCTTTTTACCGATAAGTTTAATATCTTTCATTTTTATCATTTCCTTAAAACGTTATTTCGTTTATATCGTAATACACGCGAGCGGTATATTTCAACCTATATTTTGACTTTTCTTACCCGTTTTTCGACAAACCTTCGCAAGCCGAATTAAACGCGTATTGAAAAAGACGAAAAACTCCTATATTTTCTTTTAAATTATCTCATACGCGTCAATTACTGTCAAGTTATTTTCGTCGTCGAAGCAAAGAGTGCCGTTATTCTTACTTTCAGTATCTTTTTTCGGTATTTTTTAACGCTTGAATATCTCGTTTTTATCAAACGCGAACGCGTAAATTTCTCTGCGTCCCGCCTTGTAAGAATCGAAAGACACGATCGTCCCATCCTCGTTAAAGCGGTTATGCAAATCGCAACGGATATCCGTCGTGCAAACGGGTTCGGAATAAATTTTTAATATTTCCGTACTCTTTTCTTTTTCTAAATCGTACAAGAATATATGCCTGTAATTATCTTTATCCGGGTACCCGTCGCCGATAAAACATGTTCTGTCCGGCGAGTAAACACAATGTATATCGTCGGCGTTACACAACTCGTCGTTGAGAATTTTTCTCTCTCCCGTTTTATCGTTTAAGAAGTAAATTCCCCACTTCGGAAGTCCGGAATAAATAATTATTTCCTCGTTGTTTTTCCAATGATAATGGGAATTGACTTCGTAATTAGTTAAATTACGCATATTTTTTCCGTCTCTGTCCGCGGTAACGAGAATCGTCCCCCAAATCTTACCTTCCTCGGGGAAATTGCGTAACAAGAACAAAAATCTGCTTGCCGACGGATTAAACGTTATATGGTTTACGACTAACTTCATATCGCAAAAGGGTTTTTCGGGAAACACTTCCGTCAACTGCTTGTAATTTATAATAAGTTTACTCTCGTTCTTTTCTATATCGACGAGATATACGCCGTCGTTTTCGGGCGCGTTGACGTCGTAAAACTCGTCTTTCGTATTGCAATAGCCGTACCCCGGTCTGAAATCGAATACTCGCGGAAAGTTTATCGAAAGCCCCCATTTGCGGTCAAGAGACAAATGAGCAAGCGGACGGCAGACGATTTTTTTCACCGCGCCCGTGTCAACGTTTCTTATCACGGAACGATATTTTCCGTCGATATAATCGTTATAAATTATATCGTCGTCGTTAAACCATTGCAAAAGCGTACCTTGTTGAAAATTCCACGCGCGGCTCTCGGTTACCTTGTGAAAAACCTTGTCTTTTATCGTTATATACCCGATTTCCACTACGTCGTTTTGCGTTTGAAGTCTGTCCGCAAACGTCGTTCTGTGCGCGAGATGCCTTTCGGATTTTTTATCGAACGGTTGAAGATCGTAATACCCGAAAAAATAATGATAACCGTCGTTCGGAGTTATTGCCTCGATTTTCACTTTGCTTTGATAATCCATAGAATTTTCCTCTCTTTACGTTTTAGTCGGCTTTTCGCCGCCTTTGCGACAATCGCCTATTTACCATAATATTTTAACACGGCAATCAAGAGGTATTCAACTTTTATTTTCGCTTATAGTTGTTAGTTTTTATCTTATTTTGCCAAGTCAAACGCTTTAAAATTCTAACCGCATAAGCGCGGCGGGCGAGGTAAGCACGTCTTGCTTATCTCGCCCGCCGAAATCGTTTTTAAATTATTATTCCGTTTTAGTTTTTCGGTATATACGTTATATATTTATCGGTAGAAAGAGAGAACTTATTAAAGCACGCAATACTTTCCTCCCCGCATATCTTAGCGTATACTTTCACAAACGTTCGCAAAATTATATTTTGCGGCAATTTCGTTGCTTCGCGATTTGCCTTAACAAATCGCCCTTTTCCGTTGAAATACTGCGTAAAAAAATCAAAAGCCAACTGTTAATTAGACAAATAAAAAAAATCGGCACGGACGTATCTCGCCGCGTACCGACTTTTATTGTTTTCAAAATTTTCCAATCCGCTAAGCGTTATAACGGAAAGACGGATTTTCTTTTATGAACTTTTCATAATTCGGCAAGTATTTACGAGTATTGAAAAGCATTTCGGAAAAAAGTTTTTTGCAATCGTCAAGCCCTAAGCCGACGTTGGCGTCGCCGATAAACGCGTAAAACGCCTTTTCGTAATCGCCCGCAAGCGCGGCTTCCGTAACGACTTCTTGTTCTAAGCACACTTTCGATACGAGCGAGCGCACCGCGTAAGGCATACTTCCCGCGTGCAAAGCGTGAACGTCGTCGCCGGAAAAATACGCGTTAGTTTCAACGACTGCGCCGAGAGGCAAGTCCTCGATTTGTCCGACGTTCGGAATATTGACGTTCGTAACGAAGTCGCCTAAACCTAAAAGCGCTTTAATTTGTCTGACGCTTTCTTCACCCGACTCGAACAACTCGAAAGGCTTACCGTCTAACAATTCACGCGTTTTGGCGAGGCGGTCTTTAAGATCTTTTTTACGCCACGCGACGGACGTTAACGCAAAGCCCCATTTGTCTACGGTTTGGGGATCTTTTAAGTACCATTTCCCGGGGCAAAATTCAGCGAGGTGTCTATCGCCCGCGGCAGCGAGAATACCGAACTTCTTAAACAAATCGAACTTAACGAGTTCCGAACCGCGGAAATTGGAATTCATCCAATTATCTTCGTGAACGACGATCCCTTCTTCGGGCAACTCCGAGATATACTCTTTAAGCACGGGGAAAAGATCTATACCTTTATATCTTATATCGTCCATCCAAGTAAAATGATTGACTCCGAGGACGTTGCATTTAATTTCGTCTCGCTCTAAAACGGCGTTAAACTTTTTCTCGCACATAGTTTTAAGCATATCTTGAGTGCCGAAAACCTCGTGGCAACAACCGAAAGCCTTAATCTCGGGGAAAACCTTGTATAACGTTCTCACGCAAACGGTCATCGGGTTAGTAAAATTGATAACCCAAGCGTCTTTGCAATAAGTTTTTATCGCGTTAGCGAATTCCGCAAAAATCGGCACGGTTCTAAGCGATCTGACGATTCCCCCGGGTCCGACGGAATCACCCACAGATTGATAAATTCCGTATTTTTCGGGAGCGTGAACGTCGCTTTCCATCTCGTCGAAAGTCCCCGGCAGTACGGAAATAATTACGAAGTCCGCGCCGCGTAACGCGTCGGCGATATTATCTACGGCAACGTATTTCCACTTTCCCACGATGTCCCCGCGCGAAGATAAGGCGCTGCCTATTTTCTCGTTGTCTTTCGCCGCTTTATAGTCGATATCGTAAAGAAACACCGTTCCCGCGATATCTCCGTCTTTAGCGAGATCGTTCATAAACGTACGCGCCCACCCGCGCGAGCCTCCGCCTATGTAAGTAATTTTTAAATCTTTTACGTTTTTCATTTTATGTCTCCGTTATTTAAGTATTCGTAAACCTCTTTTTTCGTCGGAATGGACGGTTGCGCGCCTTTTCTTAAACAAGCCGCGGTCGCCGCAACGGAAGCCGTTTTTGCCGCATCTTCCGCCGTTTTTCCGTCGGCAAGTTCTACGGCGAACACGCCGCAAAACGTATCGCCCGCCGCGGTCGTATCCGTCGCCTTTATTTTTATGCACGGATATTCTCTATACCCCGCGTTATCGCTTATAGCGTACCCGCGAGAACCTAACGTAACTATTATTACGCCGTCCGTTAATTTTCGTATCTCGTCTAACCCGCCGAATATTTCCGCTTCGGTCTCGTTCGGAATCACGTAATCGGAATACTTAAAACAATCCTTAAACGCTTCACTTGCGGGCGCGGGATTAAAAACCGTCGTCATACCCTTTTCTTTCGCTTTTTTCAACGCGTAACAGATAACGTCGACGGGGTTTTCCGCTTGAGTAAGCAACACGTCTCCGCTCTCCGCGTTAGCCAAAGCAAAATCGACGTCTTTATACGACAACGAAGCGTTTGCGCCGCTATCGAGAATTATCCGATTATTCCCTCCGACGACGGTAATAACCGCCACGCCGCCGGAAACGCCTCCGACGACGGACACGTTAGACACGTCGATTTTTTCTTTCACGAACGAATCTAGCGCGTCTTTGCCGAACGAGTCGTCGCCCACGCAACCGCACATAGCGACGTTGCCGCCGAACCTTGCCGCGGCAACCGCTTGGTTTGCGCCTTTTCCGCCGCGAGCGATAAAGAAATCTCCGCCCGTTATCGTTTCGCCCTCTTCTGGTATTCTCGGTGCGCCTATCACCAAATCGGTATTAACGCTGCCTATTACGATAATTCTTTTTGCCGTCATAAATAATTCCTTAGTTTTTTTCTTTTTGCATTTACTTTCTTTAAGGTAAAAATTTATAAAGTACGTTAGACGCAATTGCTTTTCGTACTTTTTATAATTACGCTCTAACGAGATTGCCGCTCAATCCGCAAGCGGCTTGTTCCTCGCAATGACGTGGAGAGGCGTGCTTGCCCGCGTCGGGCTATGCCGTACTCCTCATCTCCGCCGCGCTACGACGGATTAGCCCGTCAACGTCGTTCGCAAGTACCGTGCGGCGAGCGTTTCTTCGGCAAAGCGAACGCCTTGCCGAAGAGTTCGACCGTTTTTTGTTATTAAGTATTGCTCGTATTAGCCGTTGCGGTTTTCCATACGGGAATTTCTCCCGTGGTTACCGTCCAATACGCGCTCGAGAACGTCGCATAACTATTGTTAGCGGCTTTCATTTGAGCAGCCGTTTCATAACGTTTAGCCGATTTATATAAAGTTCCCGTTCCCGTTCCCGTTTGTTCTACGCCGTTAAGAGTTCCCGCGTCGGCGATATTGCCGTCTTTATCTTGCCCGAGAGCACATTTAGAGATTACGAACACCGTCGCAAATCCGGTTGACGGACCAACATCTGAGGCATAATCGTGCTTTCCAACGAATGACGCGCCCGTCGTTACGGTCTCGGATATATCGACTATCACGTTATTCATTATCACGTTATTGGAAATTTTAACGAGTAACGCTCCGGAATTTTCCCCCGTGGGAAGTTCGTCAGATTGCAAATATATATTTTCCACTTTCGGCTTTATAGAGTTCGGATTCTTACCTTCCTCCGAAGAAAAAGATACAACGTAAGCAAGTGCACTCGTCCATTTTGCCGTTCCGTATTTGACGTTGGTTAATCCGAGATTCTTTGCCGTTCCCGTGTAACTTATCATTCCGAATAAACCGTAATTACCGAACGTTATTCCGTCTATCGTATACCCTCTGCCGTCGAACGTTCCGGACAATCCTCTGTTTAACGCTTGCCATACACCGACGTAATTATTGATACTTGCTTCACTTATCCCGTGCGTATGCGTATATCCGCTTGCGTCGATATTCTTTGCGAGAACGTAATAGCCGTCAAAGTATTCATCTACACTCGTCCAATTAAAGAACGCTAAATCTTCCGCGGAGTCTATTACTCTCGTATACGGCGTTACGGTTGCGCTTATATAAGTTCCGCCTTCTTCCGTCAATATAACGTTTCTTGCGGCGGGCGTTTCGGTTC
Source organism: uncultured Christensenella sp. (assembly GCA_964576995.1). Classification (GTDB taxonomy): domain Bacteria; phylum Bacillota; class Clostridia; order Christensenellales; family Borkfalkiaceae; genus UBA1259. Next base: position 7,693 of record CAZNWP010000014.1, read on the forward strand.
CCGATACGGTATAACCCTTTATCTTATTGCCGTCAACCGTTAAGTCCGAAGTCAACTCGTCGGACACGCTCGTTAAAACTACGTTTTCACTGCGGAATATACCGTCTATCGTAACGACGTTGCCCGTTTCTTCCGAATACAGTACGCCGTCCGTCGCGTCTAACATATACCTTTCAGTCGCAACGAATTTATTTACGTCTATCGTTACGCCTTTAAAGCAAGGAACTCCGTACGTCGTTAAGTCCCATATCGCGGAATCGAATCCCGTGTACGTGTTTCCCGCCGCTTTCATAGCGGGGTAATCATCGTATCTTTTAAAGTTACGATATATAGTGCATTGCGTATCCACGTTGCCCGCGTCCATCACTCTATAAGCGGGACCGCCCGTTACGTTCGCATAATACGATAACGGCGTCGGCGACACGACGTAAATATTGCTATAAGAAGTCGTAGCGTCCGGTCTTGCTTCTCTATACACGAAAGAGCCGTTTTTCCCGCTTACCGAACTTGCTTCCACGACTACGTTTTTCATAGCGACGGAACCCGTCTGAATACTAAACGCGAGAACGCCGGATTGATCGCCTTCGGGGTAATTACTCGTACTAACGTAAACGTCGCTAATACTTACGTTGGGCTCGATAGCGTTAAAATCGCTTATATAAGCCGCGAGAGTTCCCGTTCTGTTTTCCGCGGCAAAGCGAACGTTTGTTAACGCCACGTCTTTTACCGTTGCGGAAGTCGCTATCATCATAAACAAGCCGCCGTGTCCTACGGTTATGCCGTCGATTACGTGTCCGTTTCCGTCAAAAGTGCCGAGCAAACCGAACTTGTACGCCGCCCATACGTCCGCGGAAATATTCTTAGCCGAATGTTTATGCGTGTACTCGCTCGCGTCTATATCGTTATCGAGAATATAATACCCGTCCCAAACGGTAGTATCACCTTCATAATCGAAGAATTTAAGATCTTCCGCGGTTTTGAGAATTTTGGTAACGCATTTTACGGTTGCGTAATCTACGTTGTTGTTTTCGTCGAATATAGAAATAAGATAATCTTTATCGTTTACTCTGCCGTAAGTATCGGTTGAAGTGGTAAACGGTTCGGGTACGGTAACGACACCGTTCGTCGCTTCGCCGATTTTCTTCGAACCGAGATACGCCGTACCCGTTTTAGTACCGACGGTAACCTTCGTCGCGCCGTCTTCTACCAACACGGCGTTGGTCCTTTTATGATTGCCGTCTATTTTAGTTTGAGTTCCTACGTATTGTTTAATTAAATTCTTTTCCGTTTCGTCCTCGAACGCGTCGTTGATTAACGCCGAGTTTGCAATTGCGCGCATACTACGCGTATTATCGACGGTATCTTTATTCGTCGCGAAAACCGTGGTAGAGTCGGATTTTTCCGCGTACGTTTCGGCAAAAAGTTCAACGCCTACCGCGATTTTTAATTTTTCCTCGGTTAAATTATTATACGTTATCGCCGCGTTAAGCACTGCAACGCCGTCCGTAAACGTAACGTTTTCGTGTTCCATTACGATCGCTTGACTATCGGGCGCGCCCGCTTTATTGATTTTCGTATATAATTTTGCATTTTCGCCTAATCCGTTGTAAAACTCTTCGCCTATTTTTGCGGAAAACCTTATTCCGGTAGAGTTTTCAACCGCTTTGACGTACGCGCCGTCGTCCATAGTGAAGAAGTTCGTTTCCGTCGCGGAGGACGTTGATTCGTCCGCGCGTGCGCTCGTCCAATTAAGACAAAAAACGCAAAGGAACGCGCTCGCTATAAACGCCGCTATTGCAATAAGTAAACTTACGCTTCGTTTTTTCGCGCTTATCATAGACTTTGTCCTCCGCTACCGTTATCGTTGGTTAACCATTCTTCGTTAAACGGCCTTTCCACCGAATTGAGCAACGTATCGCCTAACGAAAAACTCGTTAAACTCAGTTGCGGTTTGCTGTAAACTTTTCTCATTTTACTGTTCCTCCAATATTTTTACCCTTTTCGGGTTTTTCCTAATTTAATTTTTACGGTACTTTATACGCAATTGCTTGCGTATACACCGCCTTTCCGTCGTTTCCGTATTTGCGTACGGCGTGTTTACGTAATTACCGTGCGGCGGACGTTTCTTCGGCAAAGCGAACGCCTTGCCGAAGAGTTCGACCGTTTTTTGTTATTAAGTATTGCTCGTATTAGCCGTTGCGGTTTTCCATACGGGAATTTCTCCCGTGGTTACCGTCCAATACGCGCTCGAGAACGTCGTGTAACTATTGTTAGCGGCTTTCATTTGAGCAGCCGTTTCATAACGTTTGACGTTTTTATAGTATCCGTTATTGGTTACCATTTCCGTATCTATATTTCCCGCGTCGACTTCGTTGTTCGTATTGTCTTTACCGAGTTTGCACTTCGATATTACGTATATATTATTCCAAGCGTCTCTCTGAGAAGTGGTAGCGGCGAATTCAAGTTTACCGATAAACGACGCTCCGCTCGTACAACTCTCCACAATATTGACTATCACGTTTTTAACGCTTGCCATATACGTACATCTTACGAACAACGCACCCGAATTTTCACCCGTTGGCAACGCGTTCGCTTGCAAGTACAAGTTCTCTATCGTCGCGTTGGGCACGGCTGAATTATTATCACATACGACGTATGCAAGCGCGCTCACGTTATCCGCGCTTCCGTATTTGACGTCGGTTAATCCGAGATTCTTTACCGTTCCTTTATTACTGATTATACCGAATAAACCGTAATTGCCGAACGTTATTCCGTTTATCGTATACCCTCTGCCGTCGAACGTTCCGGACAATCCGTCAAGAGAGTCAGACCATGCTGCCGACGTAATCTCCTTTTCGTGCGTATGCGTATATCCGCTTGCGTCGATATTCTTTGCGAGAACGTAATAACCGTCGAAAGATTTTCCGCTTGCAGAATAATTAAAGATCGCTAAATCTTCCGCGGAGTCTATTACTCTCGTATACGGCGTTACGGTTATAACGGTATTTTTATCTCCCGCAAACAAGGTTATGCTTCTCGTTACGGGCGTTCCCGATACGGTATAACCATTTATCTTATTGTCGTTAACCGTTAAGTCCGAAGTCAACTCGTCGGACACGCTCGTTAAAACTACGTTTTCACTGCGGAATATACCGTCTATCGTAACGACGTTGCCCGTTTCTTCCGAATACAGTACGCCGTCCGTCGCGTCTAACATATACGATTCCTTCACCGATATTCTGTTGACGTCTATCGTTACGTCTTTAAAGCAAGGTACACCGTACTTTTCCGTATCCCATATCGCGGAATCAAATCCCGTGTACGTGTTTCCCGCCGCTTTCATAGCGGGGTAATCGTCGTATCTCTTGAAAAGTTTATACACCGAATTTACGTTTTCGGTATTGCCCGCGTCCATCACTTTATAAGCGGGACCGCCCGTTACGTTCGCGTAATACGATAACGGCGTCGGCGACACGACGTATACGTTTTCTCCGACGTTCGCCGCCACGAAATCGGGGCGCGCCTCTCTGTACACGAACGAGCCGTTTTGTTTGCTCGTCGCCCACGTTTCTATAACTATATTCTTAAACTTTACGCAACCCGTGTTTATACTGTAAGCGAGTATTCCCGATTCGCTTCCCGAAGGCATACTCTTCGTTTGTACGTACAAGTTGCTTAAAGTTACGTTAGTACCCTTTGAGTTATAATCGCTTATATAAGCCGCGAGAGTTCCCGTTCTGTTTTCCGCGGCAAAGCGAACGTTTGTTAACGCCACGTCTTTTACCGTTGCGGAAGTCGCTATCATCATAAACAAGCCGCCGTGTCCTACGGTTATGCCGTCGATTACGTGTCCGTTTCCGTCAAAAGTGCCGAGCAAGCCGAACTCGTACGCCGCCCATACGTCCGCGGAAGTATTCTTAACCGAATGTTTATGCGTGTACTCGCTCGCGTCTATATCGTTAGCGAGAATATAATACCCGTCCCAAACGGTAGTAGTACCTTTATAATCGAAGAATTTAAGATCTTCCGCGGTTTTAATTATTTTCGAATACGGGGTTAGCGTTACTTCGTAACCGCCCTCGTCGTTATACACAATTACGGCTCTCGCTTTAGGTTTTTCACGCGTTATGCTAAAACCTTTTATGACGTTGCCGTCTACGGTGAGAGTTTCGCCCGTGGAGTCTACCGCCTCCGCAAGAGTGCAATCTTCGCCGAAAACGTTTTGCGCGTTAAACGCAACCGTGGTATCGTAATCAATTACTTTATCCGTTTTAATTACGGGGCGTTCGGAGTTTACGGTTACAGTTTCTTTATAGGTTTCGCCGTCGACGGTGCAAAATATTTCCAACTGCGCAACGCCGTGCGTTTTCGCGGTAATTTTGTTGTTTTCAAACGTAACGAATTCGGATCCGCTTTTTACCGTAACGCTCGCGGTTGCGGACTCTCCGTTCACTTTCGCCGTCGGAACGAACGTTTTAAACGTTTCGTAAGCGTTGCCGCCGAAGTTAGCGCAAGTATAAACGGTAAACTCGGACTCTGAACCGTCGTTGACGAAAAGTTCTACGTCGTTTATTATTTTAACGGTAAAACTCTTTTTGAGTTGCGTATCGGGCGCGCCGCGCCAAGAAGCCTCAACGTCTACCGTTACCGTGCCGATTTTAGACGGCTTAAACACGCCGTTTTCAAAAGTTCCGATCGTTTCGTCGGACAAATAATACCTAACTACCGCGTCGGTATACTTTTTGCCGTTAAACGATATATAATTGACAAAATTAAGTTCGTCGTTTTTTCTGACGGTTAAGGCGTCCGCCGTCGTTTGTTCGAATTTAAGAACGGGTACGAGCCCGTTTAAGCCGACGACGACTTTACACGAAGCCGTATTATCCGCGTATTTCGCGGTTACAACCGTTTCGCCGATGCTTTCCGCCACGACGACTCCGTCCTCGTTGACGGAAGCGACGTCAGCGTTTTCCGAAGAGAACGTTAGCGTTTCTCCGTCTTTCGCGTCAAACGTTACGTTTAAGACGTACGACTCGCCTAAAACGAGCGATAATTCCGTTTTATCGAACGATAACGCATCGTTTTCGAGGGGGTTCGGCGGATTTTTCTTACATCCGCCGCAACCCGCGAACGCGCACGCGAATATTATTGCGCCTAAAATACAAAATAAAAATTTTCTCATATTTTATCTCCTTACGATTTATTTAATTATAACTTACTTTAACGAATCGAAAACCGTTTCTATACCCGTTCCGCCGATATCGGAGACCTTTATCATACCGTTCTTTATAACGACTTTTTCAAAGCGGTTGATTATATCGAGACGAGTAGACTTTTCGAACGATTGCGAATGTAACTTCATCGCGATATACGCGGGAGATATCCATTCGAGTTCTATGCGGTTTACGATTGCGTCGTATAAATCTTTATCGAGTTCCTTATATCTCTTAACCGTTTCGATTGCGGAATCGAATCGATCCATCCACGCGGTAAGAGTCGGCATCTGCCACATATTTTTATTTTCAATCTTCATATAAATACTGCGTACGGCGTATAAATTGTTATCCGCGCATACTTTCGCGAGATGCAAACGCATATCTTCGTAAATAGCGCGCATCGTCGGCGCTGCGTCGCGGTACATCGCTTTGAAATAGTTATCCGTCAACACTTTCGCGTCGAGCGAAGAATTCCAAGACAACTTAGACTCCAAATAAAACTTCAATATATGCCACGCGGTAGCCGCGCCCGCCTGATTCCATTGCGATTGATTGAAAATATATTTAACGTTTTTGCTCGCGAGATACGCGTAACCCTCGTTATAAAAATTCGTCGAATCGTACATATACATATAGTACATAAAGTTAGTCGAATACGTCCACAGATAGATATAATCGGATATATCGCCCCACGCGTCGACGACTTTACGTCCCGTTTCGTTCGTTTCGGAATACGGGCTCTGTTGATAATCCCAGTTAATCGGCGCAAGGTATACGCCTACGTTGTCGCGAAGCGTAACTTTTTCGTCTTTCGGTTTATACACTCCCCTTTTCTCGTCGTAATTAACGGGCGGTTCGACGAAGTTTTCGTACGCAAAGAATATAATATGGAAATCGTCTCTCTTATAACTCGCGTTAGCGGGGTCGTTCATCCACCGTTCGACGAGTTCGCCTACTCTGTTGATAAAGATAATCACCGCCGCGGACTCTACGCCGTACGCGTTTTTTAACGCCTTGCACGAGTCGCACGTACAACAGTTGGTATTATCTTCCATCGATATGGATATCGTATTCTTAAACGGATATTTTTCGGGCGTGTAAATTTTAAGACTGTTTTCCACCTTTTTAGCGGCTTCTTCCGTCATAGCCTTAAACTCGTCCACGTTGCCGTGCGCGGTATAACACAATTGATCGCCGTTAGAACTATACCAAGCCGAATGTTCGTTTTCGTACGTCGCTCTCGGAAAACAAATAAGCGAGTTATGAAAACTCTTAGAAGTCGAGTTGGGATTGTCAAATTCCGAGTGCATCGTCATAATAAATTCGTTCATATTAGGCGACATTTTCATTCTCTGCACGAACATATTCGCGTCGTAACTCGCAGTCGTGTCGGAGACGTACCCGTGCCCCGAAGCACGTTGAGGTATATCGGGAATTTCCGTTACGTCGTAAGCGGACAATTTAAGATCTGTTACGCCCGTGTCGATTTCAACGCAATCTTTCCAATACGTTTCGTAGTTGAAAGTTCTTTCCATAAAGAAGTATACGGAATTAAGCGTGCCCGAATCTCCGCCGCCGAAACAAAATATCGTTTTGTCTTTGGTTAATACTCTGCAACCGTCGAGACCGAGTTCGGCGGAGTTTTTCTCTATTCCCGCGGACGAAAGTAAAGTCGTGTCGCCAAGCGATACGTATTTATTCTCCGCCGAATGAGTTAACCCCTCGTCGGTTACGGTTTTTATTTTTATGCCAGTTGCCTTTTCAAAAAGGTAGACGAATTCTTTTTTAGCAGTTTCTACCGTTTTGCTTATCGCTTTCGGCAAAACGAGAGAATATTCCGTCGTGCCGTTTTTTATAAAATCGTATTCCGTCGAAACGCTGTTATCGACGTGCTTAGAGGCTTTGTTATCGACCTTTTCGGACTTTCCGCAAGCCGAACCGCAAACGGCAGATATTAAGGTTATAAAGCACAACGCCGCGGCAATTATTTTTTTCATATTCTCTTCCTCCTTATTTAACCGTTACGGTATAAGACACGGTAACGCCGTTGCCTGCTTCGTCGACGCAGTAATACAATACTTTCCATTCGCCGACGCTATCCGCGGTAAACGCGCCGTTTTTAACGAGACGCATTTCGTCTTTAGGCGATACGACGGTAACGAGAACGCTTATTTTATCCGTCGCCGTTACGTTATCGCTAACGGTGTAACCCGCAACCTTTACTTCTTTGCCGACTTTCGCGCTCGTGAATTTTTTATTCGTCGCATCTCCGCTTAAAACGATTTGAGGTTTCTCGGTATCCGCAACACGAATTATATACGCTAACTGATAGACGTTTCCGTTTTGATCGCTCGCTTCGTAATTTACCCTATACGTGCCGTACTGCGTAAACTTAATATCGTAATTGCGGAACGCGTCGTTGCTTCCGTCAAGCAACGTTCCGTCCTCTGCCGTCGCGTAAGCGTTATTAGGCGCTTCAACCGACGTTTTTATCGTTTTGACGAGCACGGGCGTAAACACGTCGATTGCTTGCGCGGGTTTTATCGTAACGATTTCACCTAAATTCCTTACCGCAGTGTTTTGTTCCGCAACGACGGACGGTCCGGAATTGTCGCGAAGCACGCTCAGCGTTTGATTGTTAAGCGTTACCAGATTAATTCTTCCGCCGACTTTCGCGTTGCAAAGAGTAACCGAGAAGAACACTTTATCCGTCGAAGGAACGAAAGACGTTTTTAACACGTTGCCGTTATTGTCTAAGTATCCGCCGAAAGCGGCGCTTCTGAATACCTTCAAATTAGAACCCGACCACGTTTTATCAACGGTTGCGGCAATATTGCCGTCGACGTTTACGACGTATTTGCCGTTGTCTTTAACGAATTCTATAACGGAATAATTAGCCTCGTTCGCGTAGTCGGTTACGGTGATTTTTACCGAAGAGTAAGAATCAGCGCCCGACGGAATTTTAAATTCCGCAACGAAGTTTTCGAAAGATACGGGATTGATAAATTCGAGAGTTTTCGTTCCCGCGTTTTTCACGGTATATACTAACTCGTCTTCAGCCGTTTTATCAAAGTCCTCGCCGTAGAAGTAATTCTCCGTTTTCAAAACGCCGCCGAAGTTTACGTCGACAACGGGAATTTCGGTGGTTTCGGTCAACCACTTGTCGTAGGTATATTTTAATTTAACCGACGTATTCGCCTTTACGCTAAATTCGTCGTAATTCGTTTCCACGTAATCTCCGCCGTCAAAACTCGCGTAAACGTTCGTTAAATGCGAAACGGGATTTGATTCCTTAAAAGTGTTGACGTATACTTTATCGAGAGAATACGACGCGCCCTTAATAAAATATTTGGGGTTCGTTACGGGACTTGCCAAAGACACGGCGTCCGAGGTTACGCAAGTCAGTTCGTAAGATTCGGTATACGTCTGCGTAAAGTCTCCGATTATAAACTCAATCGTGTACACACCCGCCTTTTTCGGCGTAAACTCGCGAGTTTCGGGATCTATTTGCGTTTTCTCTCCGTCTATAGACGCGTAAATTTTCACGTCGACTTTTCCGTTATTGCCGACGATCTTGTATTCGGGAAGAACGCCCGTTACGCCCGCCGAGAATTGCGTCGGTGTCGTCGTCGTAAAGGCTATATTCTTTCCGTTCGCCGTTTCCGCACAATTAAGTTTTACGAATTTTTCGCGTTTATTTCCGAAAGAATCCGTCGCCGTATACACCGCCGTATAAAGTCCGGATTTATTCGGTTTTATTTGCCCGTCTACGACCGCGATTTGAGATTGACTTTCCGTGCCGTACATATAATATACGACGACTTCGGTGTCTCCGACCAAATTTACGTCTTGCGCCGTAGCGGAGAAAAGTTTGAAAGATTCGCCCTTCGCGATAACGGCTTCGTCCGAACCGCCCCTAAAATCTATATTTATAACGGGTGCGGAAGTATCTGCGGCGGAAATATTTTTAAGCGTGTCTCCGCTTATACCGCCAACGGACGCTATATCGAACTCGAAATACTCGTCGTATATATTCTCACCCGTTACGGAAAGCACGACTTCGCCCGTGGTAAATCCTGCGAAAGAGTTGTTCTTATACAACGATTTATCGTTTAATACGGTAACGAGCATTTTAGAAAAATCGTCCACGTAAACCTTAGAAGAGTCGGCGTCGTAATACCAAGACAAACCGTAATACGCCCAACCGCTTTGACAGTTCGTACCCGTATCGGTAAATCTCGCGACGTATTCTTTTCCGTCGAAATAATAAAGTTGTTTATCCTTAGCATAAGCGGGGTTTCTCGAAGTTTCGTAAAGTCCGCTGCGAACTTGTCCGCTCGCGCCCGCGCTGTAATAGAGCGTCTCACCCGTTACGTAACGCATAGAAAAGGTTACGTATACGGACGGATCGTAAGCGTCGGTAAGCGTAATAACTATTCTTTCCGCTTGAAGATATTGCGACTCGCCGCTATACTCGTATTTAACCGTTCCGTCTTCCGCCTTGGTTATCTTCGTTCTGTTATGCGGATAAAATTTGATAAAAGGTTTATCCGCGCCGAAATCGCCGATATTGAAAACCGTGTTAAAAGTAAACGTATCGCCGTCGTAGAGTTTTACGCTTAAACCCGAATTTTGATCGCTTAGATCAAAACCTACTTTATCGGCAAAACCGCACTCCGACTTATCCGTCTCGACGGTAAACGTATTTTTAACGACGGAAAAAGTTTTTTCGGACTTTATAATATCGTTGCCGTCTTTAGCGGAATACACGACGGTGTATCTACCTACGAGGTTAAGCGTAACGCTATCTGCGTCGTACGCTCTGCCGTCGGGGAAAATCACGGTTTTTTCCGTAAACTCTACGGTTTTTCCGTTATAAACAGCGGAAGCGGAGGGAAGAACAAGTTCCGCACCGTATTCGTAGTTATCGTTAATTTCCGCGGAATAAATCGCGTCCACCACGATAGTTTGCGCTTGGACTTCGGGTTTTATAGAAAAAGCGAATAATACGCTTATTGCCGCGAACACCGAGAGCGTTAGCGAAAGAAAAAGTTTCTTCGTTTTAGTCGACATAAGATCTCCTTGATTTTATTCCTTAACGCCGCCCATGGACACGTTGCCCATAAGTTTATCTTTAAGGAAAATAAACACTATAAGTATCGGAATAGCCAAAAGCATACACGCGGCTATTTTTATCGGGACTCGGCTAAGTTCTTTCAAAGTATTTTCGAATACCATATAATAAACGCCGTACGATAAAGTCGGATGCGTGGGAAGATATAAAAGCGGCGTTTGATAGTCGTTCCATAATTGTACGAAGTTTATAAGCGCGACCGTCGTCATTATTTTTATCGCAAGCGGAAGCATTATAGACGAGTACACCTTAAACTGCGACGCTCCGTCAATCTCCGCCGCCTCCGCGTAAGAATCGGACACGCCGAGGAAAAAAGCGTAAAACACGAAAAAGTACATACCCGTAAATGAAAACGCTTGAATAAAGTTACCGATAAAACTGTCGTATAAATTAAAATCTCTTAAAAAAGTTATAACCGACGCTTGCGTTCCTACGACGGGAGTAGCCATTACGAACAACCCCGCCACGTAAATAAACGAACTGAATTTACAACGATATTTCGCACACATATACGCAACCGTTGCGGGAACTATCGTCATTATGATGCACTTTCCGCCCGCGTATATCAGCGTGTTTAATATCATCGTCCATAAATCCGAATTAGTCGAATGAGTTATTTCCCTGTTAAAAGAATAATACTTGACGGATTTTTTAAACTCGAATTTATCGAGAATAAGTTTGTAGTTGGCGAGTTTGAATAATTCGTCTTTACTCGTTTTTGGATCCGGAAAACCCAATACGTTCCCGTTTCTTCCGAAGTCGGCGTAAGACTTAAGGGACGTAAGCAAGCCCCAGAATAGCATTAAAATCATAGAAAGCGCGTATATCGCGAGAATAACGCAAAGCGTTGTCTTAAAAATTTTATTGAACGCGCTCGTTTGTTTTTTCATATCTTTCCTCCTTAATCTACGGACGGACCGAATTTCGTCATAAGTTTTTTCGCAACGAGAGTTATCGCGACGATTATAAGCGTCAATATAACGCCGAGCGCGGACAACTCAGAATAATTCAGATACGCCGTGGAAAGCCGTATAACGTCGGACTTTTGCGCTTGGACGTATAAATAATATCCGAGAGTCGCCGTATCGTCCGCGGTTGAACCGTACAACGAGAATAAGTGCATTTGATTGGTAAATATCCCTGCGATATTAAGCAACGTAAACGATATAAACGTTTGATAAATCATCGGCAAGGTTATAAACCATAATTCTTGAAAACTGTTTACCCCGTCGAGTTCGCCCGACTCTACGACTGATTCGTTTATATCCGCCATAGAACCGCTAAACAAGAGCACGTTTACGCCGAAGCCTACCCATATATTATAAACGACGATGGTCGTAAATCTCGCGGACACGTTATCGAGCAATCCTAAAACTTGTTCGTCCGTAAATAATTTCGCAATCGCGATATATCCGTCCGTAACGATATACTTAAAGAGTAAAGTAAATACTACGCTCGATACGATTTGGGGCATAAAGAGAATTACTTTGAAAAACCCCGCCGCGTAATATTTTTTATAAACGTAATAGGAAAAGAGTATAGCGAGCGCAAGCCCGATAAACGTATTCGCCGCAAAAAGTATTAACGAATTCGTTATCATATACTTTCTGTCGATAAAAATTTTCCAAGCGGCGACGAAGTTTTCAAACCCCGCAAAAGTTACTTTATAACCGAGTCCGCCTACGTTTAATTCGTAATGCTTAAACGCGAGTATTATACTGTTTATATTGATATAGCAATAAAATATCGCGAACTGCAAGACGGGTAAAGCCATCATTAACACGTAAAATATTACCCGACTCTTTTTTCTCGTATTTAATTTCGTTTTCGGTTTTACGCCGTCAACGGTTTTAACTGAACTATTCGACATACAAACTACTCCAACTGCCAGCCGTCATTCTGGTTGCTTCGAAAATATCCGTTACCGTTTTTCCGCCCCTTATCGCCGCGAGAATATTGGTATATCTCGTTCCGGAGACGTTCGGTTGGAAAACCGGAGTAAACATATTGAGTTTGAAGTTCATAAACGAATTATTGAAAGTCTTATTATCCGCACCGCAATATAAAATTTCCGCGTTTTCTCTCAAATCCCAAACGCTGCGTTGAAAACCGGATAAAGCGTCGTAGTCGCTATCGTCGAGAGAATAATCGAGTCCGCGTGCGGAACCGCTTTCAACCGTCATCGCTTTAAGTTCCGCGTCGCTATACAAGAATTGGAAGAAATCCTTGCAAAGCTCGGTGAACTTTTCGCCTTTTTTAGTTACGTTGGCGTTGATAAATCCGAACGAAATACCCGTTTCCAACACCTTATACGTTCTGCCGTTACCCTCCGTAGCGGGAGTGTCGAACGAAGTAGGAAGCGGCATCCACTTTAAGTCTCTGTCGGTTTTTTTCGTCAACGCATAGTAGTCTTCGAAGTTTTCGCACACTACGGATTCGTTATACCAATAAGAGCCCTCGATCATCATACCTATTCTGGATGTATTATTCGTTCCGCCGAAAATAAATTCCGATTGAGCGTCGGTATGATACACCGTTCCCGTGGTGGAAGAATTAGAGAACCAACCTTCCGCTTCTATCATTTTAAGGAAGGACGTCGCGTAATATCTCGTTACTTGATCGTAAGCCTTATACCCCGTTTTTTCCGTTACGTTTTCCGTACTCGTAAGAGGCGCGGGAATATAATCCGTTCCGAAAAGATATTCGTTAGTCTTAAAACCCGTTACCAATTGAGTCTCACCGTTAAAGGTGTAACAGATATCCATTTGATTACCCGCGAGAGAAGTCCAAAGTCCTTCGACGAGATAATTCGCGTACTGCGGATACGCGCCGGCGACTATAAACGGCGTTACGCCGCTTTTTTTCATATAACTGCATAAAACTACGAGTTCCGTAAGCGAAGAAGGCATTCCGTCGTCCTCCGTTCCGTAAACTCCGTCGTTGCCGCAACTTTTATCCGCCGCAACGTTCGTAAAAGAACACGTACCGAATTTACTCGTATACGGCGTCGCGCTCGCCGCGCCGGGTTTAGCGATATAAAACCCGTAATAATCAAAGGTTTCCACGTCGTAAGTAAGTCCGGGGTACCAAGTGTAATGAGGCAAAGCGTAATAATGCCCGTCGTTACCTTTAAGCACGCCTTTGCTTAAATCGAAGATTTTATCTTCTATCGAGATAGGTTGCCCGTCGCGCGTATCGTTCTTTTCTTTAACGATATCGTCGATATCGAGCAAATATCCGCTCGGAATCAAACTGCCGAGATTGGCGTTCGCCTCGTCGAAGTATATATCCGTCGCGGAAGTATTCATCGTAGACGACATAGTATTCATACTTTTTTCTATGTCGATATATACGCCGACTTTACCGTCCTCGTACACGTCGTTCTCGTGCAACTTCTCGTAACGACGCGCCGCGTTTTCCAACCACGCCGAACCGATGCCGCCGTCAAAGTTGATTACGCTTATAGTCGTTTTATCACCGTTCGGATCTCGTCCGCACCCCGCGAAACACCCGCACGCGCATATCGCCGCTATAAGTATGGCTACTGCTTTTTTCATCGTCTTTTTCATAATTACATCTCCTTAATATAATCGTTTAGTTTATTTTGGATTGCCGATAAATCGCTTTTCACGTCGATAAACCTGCATTTTCCTTCGCTGTTATCATTAAACGTCGTTCCGCCCTTTTCGTCTACGGTTATATCTCCGTAATCCGAAAGTAGAAATTTCCATTCTTCTGTTTCTAAAGCCGCCATAACCGTTACCGGATCCCACGCGTACCGCGAAAATACCTTTTCGCATTGCATCTTGTTCGCTTCCGCGTAACGCTTCATAGCATACCACAGCGGCGACTCGCTTTCTCTCACTTCGGCAAAAACCTGAAAGCCGACTTCGAGCGGAGAATATATCGCCTCCTTCGGAAAGCGTTCCGCGACGTTACGCGCGCCGGATACGTCCTGCAAAATATTCCACTCGTAAGGATCAAATTTCTTGCACGCCGATTCGTTTTCCTTAAACGCTCCGCCCATTAAAAAATATTTATCGACTTTCGCCTTAACTAATTCTACCCCCGACAAAGACGAATATTCGTCCGCGCCGCTATCGAGCAAATCGCTTACGTTACTCAGCGGTCCTATCGAAACGAGCGTAACCGCTTTTTCGCTTTCGGCGAGAGCCTTCCTCATAACGCTTACCGCGCTTTGCGGTTTAGCGAGAACGTTATACTTTTTCTTTACGTCCTTAGTGTAAAAATTTAAGTCGTCGCAAGGAAGTTTATTCGCCATAACCCCGACGGGCAATCTTTCTCTGCCGTAATAGTCGGTGAATACGTCCACGGTCTCCGCCGCGCCTTCGCGAGTAGTGCTTACAGTTACGGCAAGAACGTCGCATAGTCGTTCTTTCTCCGCTTTTAACAATAACGCCAACGCAACGGCGTCGTCGCTATCGACACCTAAATCGGTGTCGAGTATTATTTTTTTCATACGCAAGTAGTCTCCGTTTTCTTTTCGCGCTTTTATTGTATAACAGACTTTAATTTCTTGTCAATACCCTTTTTCAAACACCTACGGTTTTTGATATCATAACTACGATTTATGTAACGCTTTTAAAGAAAAAATTGCCCCACATAGTCGCTTTGCGAAAAAATACGAAAAAATATTACACTTAAACTTGACCGCGAGAAATAAAAATGATATAATTCGAATATAAAAGATAAAGGCGGAAAGGATAATATGTTTAGCGAATTTATATCTTTCACTAAATCCAAACACCCCGAAAAATACTTCGTGCAAAACCATCTTCATAACTGTTACGAACTCGTTTATTATTTATCGGGTTCGGGGAAAACCGTAATAAACAATAAAACGTACGAATTTTTTCCCGATACTTTCGCCGTGATAAGCCCGCACGAAATTCACAACGAGTCCGCGGACGAATCCGTTAATCTTATGTTTATAGGTTTCGACATCGGAGAATACTCGTTGAAATCGGGATTATACAGCGACGCCAACGGCGTAGTAAAAGATATTCTCAAAAAAATCCACGTTGAACTTAACGAGCGCAACACGCATTTTAAATACAGAATAAATCTATTGACGGAACTCTTGATTTTTAACGTTTTACGCTTTGATAAGCGAACGGAAAATACGGAAGAAAGCGGGTTCGAATACGCAAAAAATTATATCGTAATGAACGCAAATATGCACACGACGATACAAAATATCGCGGCAAACCTCGGATATAACTACGATTATTTCAGACAACTGTTTATTTCAAAAATGAACGTAAGCGCAAAAACGTTTTTTCTGCGCGAAAAACTTAAAAACGTGAAAGACTGTCTCACGGATACAGAGTACAGTATAAAGAAAATCGCCTTGATAACGGGATTTTCGAGCGCGTCGCACATGTGCGCGGTATTTAAAAAACATTACGGAATTTCACCCGAGGAATACCGTTTAAGCAAAAACCCCCCCCCCGCAAAAACGATAGAAAACCCGCCGAACGCTTAATTTCACGATTTTACGCCGCCGTAAAATTCCACACTCTCGTTTACCGCCTTGCGGCGTAAACGCCCGTTCGAACGGTAAAAACGATTAGAACACAAAAAAAAAGACCTCGTACGAAATACGAGATCTTTTCGTTTGGAGCTGGTGAGCGGACTTGAACCGCTGACCTGCTGATTACGAATCAGCTGCTCTACCGACTGAGCCACACCAGCATCTTTTCGGTCCGTTTTTCAGACCAAAGTTTTTCGCTACGCTTACGTAGCCTTAACATATTATCACAATTTTTAAAAAATATCAACGATTTTGAAAGGAAAAAACAAAATTTTTTTTAACTTTTGTTTTTAGTCGAAGTCAGTCAACCTAAAACCGCGGTTTCTAAGCCAAGTTAAAGACAATTGTATCCATTCTTGAACGGGTTCGTTGACGCTATACACTTCGTCGTTACAGAGCGACAAACCGTGCACGCCGTCTTCAAACACGTGAAGTTCGAACGGAACGTTCTTCGCTTTGCAAGCGAGCGCGTAATACAAACTGTTTTCGCTCGGAACGCAGTTATCGTTAGCCGTTGCCCAAATAAAGGCGGGCGAAGATTTTTCCGTTACTCGATATTCCAAAGACGTTGCTTTTTTAAGTTCTTCGTTCTCCCCGCAAAGGTTTATAAAACTTCCCTTATGCGCCTTTTCGCCCGAAGTTATAACCGGATATGATAACACTACCGCGTCGGGACGCGTGAGTGCGGTTTTTTCGCCGAACGTTTTTTTCGCGTCGTCGCAATCGAACAAGTTCGCAAGCATACCGCAAAGATGTCCGCCCGCGGAAAAACCTATCGCCGCAACGTGTTCTTTATCAACACCCAACTTATCGGCGTTTTCTCTGATATAAATCATCGCCATAAGCCCTTCGTTGAGTTGCGCGGGATATTTGACGGGCGCGACGGAATAGTCAAGCGAAAAAGCGACGTAACTTTGCGCAAGGTAGGTAAGCGCGACACATTCGGATTCTCTTTCCGAAACGCCCGAATATCCGCCACCCGCTATAACGAGCATCGCGGGACGAATTCTGTTGGATTTGCGCCCCGCTTTTGCGGGAACGTACACGTCGAGATAACCCGCGCCGTGCTCCGGACGCGTCATACCGAAATATTTATATAAGTCTATTCTATCCGTAATCATAAAATACTTCCTCAAAATCAAAGTTTAAAAATATTTTACCACAAAAGGCGGGCTATTACAACT
>CAZNWP010000015.1:0-24425 GCA_964576995.1 uncultured Christensenella sp.
CTTTATATTTTAACGGATACGCTTTAATCGAAACGTATCTATAAGCGGCAGTCAGCGCGAACAACCCCCAAAACGCGGCGACCACCGCGCCCACAATCTTATATACCGTTTTAAGTCTACCGTCGTTATCAACAATTTTCATACGAACACTTTAAATTATTATGCGCCAAAACGCGCAATTAAAACGCAAATACGCGATTTGCCGTATTTTCTCGACGTCGACGCGCGTTTTCGACGATATAAGCCCCGTTACGCTATATTTCCTTAATCGAACGCGCGATAAAAAGTATATAATGGTTATCCCACGGCGAAACGAAACGTATATTTAACCGTCGTATAAAGGAAGTACGCAATATGAAAAGAATTTTTTCTCTATCAATGATTTTAATTTTTATACTCTTCTCACCGATACAACTTCGCTCGGCGAACGCGGACGCCGGCGATTTTTATATGCGCGTAATAACCGCCGACACGCCCTTTTATTCGGACGCAAACGGTTCTAATCTGCTTTTTTATCTACCCTACACCTATTACGTGAAAATACTAAGCCGCGACACGGTTATGACGCGCGTAGAAGTGTACGGCGGCGAAACGGCGGCAATCGACGGTTACGTTCCGACTTCGATGCTCTTTAAGGACGGACTCGAAGTAAAAAACCCGTACGTAAACCTCGAAATAACAACGTCCGCCACGTGTGTGCTTTACGCGGATAAAGCGATGACGACGGTACTGCAATACGTTTTCCCGTCGCGCGGATTAAGATACTACGGCTCAATTCCCTCCGCGGACGGCTCAAACTTGTTTTTCGTAAGTTACAACGAGCGGCTCGGCTACGTTAGGGAATCGGAAATAACCCCTTTCGTCATTCCCGACCACCCCAACGAAGCGACCTTTTTAATTCCCGAACCCGAGCCCGAACAACCGACGACGCAACCGAGCGACGAACAAAAAACCGACGAAGAAAAACCCGATAAAACCGCCGACGATTTAAGAATAATCATTATATGCTGCCTACTTTTGGCAGGACTTATCGCACTATTCGTCGCGTTGAAATCAAAACCTCAAACCAAGAAACCCGCAGACTATTACGACGAAAACTATTTCGAATAATCCGCGCTCATTTTACGCGGAAAGTCGCGACTTTCCGTCGCCCGTTTTCGCGGCGATAGGCGGATCGTCGTCGTTTTTAATCTTCTTCGCAAACCTGTTTTTCTTTGCATACGCGAGACTTCGCCTCTCCTCGCGACGTTTCACTTCACGAAAAAAGTCGATAGACAGATACTCTTTTTCGAAAACCTCGTCGGTTATTCCCGCCCGCTCTATCTTCTCCGCGAACGCCGACAAAAGAACGTTTTGCCGTCTGAAATACTTTCTATCCGAAAAATCGTAATCGCCGTAGCCGTCTTTCTTTAACGTCTTAAAATATCTGTAATCAAAAATCAATCTGTCGAGTTCCCCGAATTTATTAATCGTTTTTTCAATCGCGTTTTTAAGCGCGATAATTTTGCGCTTATTGTCGGTGAGAATCAAAATCTTGAAACATTGATTTTCGCACGGCGAAAAGTCGTACATAGAGGCTAACGCCTTTTTTTCGACGAGTTCGTCAATCTGCCCTATTAAACTGTCGCAACACGGGTAAGCGTAAAGCATTACTTTAGCGTATATTTTTTTCATAAAAAATCTCCTTTTAATTTATTTTCCCGAAACAACCGTCTGCATTATAGTTTTTATCGACCCCGAAAGTCAATACTTTATGACTTTCAAAAACTAAAAAACAAACATTTGTTCGTTTTTGTAAGTTCATTTTACACCCTGAACATGCCGCTTTCTGTCATATTAAAAAAATAAATCTAAAAATTTTTTATAAAAAGTTGCGTCTAAATTTAAAACTTTGTCGAATAATAATGACAAAAAACAAAATATGTGATAAAATGTAAAACATGAGAATTAAAAGAGTAAATATTTTTGTATCAATAATTTTAATCGCAGCGGCGTTCGCGCTAACCCTGCCGCTCTTTTTCCGCGCGGAAGAAGTAAAAGCGGCAACCCCCGTTACGGCCACGAAAGTCTTGCCCGTAAGCGATATGGAATTGACCGCACTTTCTTCGCCGCAAAACGTATTTTGTTTAGGAAACACCATAGCAATAATAGAAAACAGCACGACGCTAACCGTCTTTAAAAACGGAACGAAAATAGTTTCAGCCGTTACCTTTACCGATTTAGGCACGATAAAAGTGATAGACGAAAACACTTTGTACGTATCGGACAACGGTTCTATTTATCGTTTATCTATATCGAACGGGGAAATAAACGGAAAAACCGCTTTACAAAACGCGGCTACTACCCCACCCGAAAATATCGGTTCAGACTTCGATTATAACGGAAATTATCTTATAACCAACAACGCCTTTACAATAATTACTTATTCGTTAAACGAAACCTCCGCAACGCAAGAAGAAGAATTTTCTTCTAAAAATAAAAGTCCTATCGCAATAAACGACAACGATACTATTTTTTACGTAGATATCGATTCTAATCTTTGTAAAAGCGATATAAAACACAATATAACGCAAACTCTTATTTCTAGTACCGCTATTACCAAAATGATAGCAAACGAAGAATACGTTTATTATATAGAAGGTACTTCCGTTTATCGCGTATCGGTAAACGGCGGTGAACCGCAAAACCTTATTCCCGACAAGTGGTTTAACGAGGGCGAAATTTACGATTTAGGAAAGTTGGGGTCCCCCACGGGTTTATGTTTCAGAAACGGCAACTTGCTAATATCCGACTCTTCGATTAACGCCGTGCAAGAATTTAAAATCGTAAACGACAAACTCGAATTTACGGGTTTTGCGATAGCGCAAAGCGAAAAAACCGCGTACAACCGCATAGGAAAAGCGAAAAAACTCGACCGTTACGGCAACCGCGTCGCCGCACTTTCGGATAAAAAACTAACGGTAATGACGGTTGACGATGCGTTCGACGGTTACGATAAAGCGAATTTCAAAAACTATTTCGTAAACGCAACGACGATGCCGACCAATTTCGCGCTCGGGAAAACGTCGCTAGTCGCGGTTGTGGGAGTAAAAAACGTAACCTATATAAATCTCGACGACGGCACGAATAAGCCGTTAGAATTTACCGACGGAGAAGGCGCAATTAAAGACGTAACCTATCAAAGCGGAACTTTTTACATTCTCACCCATAACGGAGTAGATTACAAACTATTCTCCGCCGACGAAAAAGATTTCTCTTGCGATGAAAAAAAATTCACCGTAACGAGCGCGGGCAATAGCCTTGCGGTCGACGTTTTCGGAAAAGAAACGACGAGTACGGAATTTTCCGATTTAGCAACCGACCTTGCCGGCAACGTATACGGCTTAAAGTTCGACGGTAAAATTTATAAGAACGGCGTTGAAACGGGACTAGACGGAGTAAAAGCGTTCGCGATGGACTTCGACGAAAAGAGCGTGTATTACGCCGACGGCAACGCGGAATATTTATACGTAACGGAAAATCTCGGCAACCTTGCCATATCTTCGCTTACCCTCCCCGACGGGTACGCGTTGAAAGGCGAATCTGCAAAGCGCGTTGCTTCGTATAAAATTAAGGACGAAAAATCAAACGCGTACGTTTTTGAGACAACGGATAATAACGGCGTCAACTTCAAAGATTTAGCCGACGGAACGCAAACGAACGAGTATATACTTTTAGGGAAAAGGAATATGGGCGATAATACCGTAATGGCGTTTTTGGCGGGAGAAAACGGAGCGATTATCGCGGACGAGCGGCACTTAGCCGAACTGCAACCCGACGAACTAACAGTCGATAAAGACGTTTATATAACTACGGGCGTGCGCGCGTATTATTTGCCGATTATAACTCAAAACAATTTATACACCGTGATAAGAAACGGCAACGACGTAAATTTTTCTAAAAACGACTGCGTCAGAGCAAAGAGTAAAACGACTTTCTTCGGGCGGGATTTCTATTTCGTCGGCACAACGGTGAACGGTGAAACTTTCGATTGTTACGTTCCCGTCGACTTCACCGTAGACGAACTCTCCAAAGATTATAAATACGAGACGTTTACGATAGAAAATGTCAATAAAACCGACGTTTTCTCCGACGAAGCGATGACTGTTAAAGCGGCGGAACTAAATAAGGGCACGCAAGTACGCGTTATATCGAATAGCGGAGACACGATAAAGATAGCTTATTTATCGGGCGAAGAATGGACGGTTGGCTTTATTAATTCGTCGGCGATTATCGACGAAGGCAAAACCGCCGTGCGCAACGTGCTTATAGTTCTTGCGGTAATAACTTGTGCGTGCGGCTCGCTAACCTACTTTATATTGAGAAAGAGAAAATAAACATACGCAAAAATTTTAGCGGCGCGTTTATCCGAAAAGGTAAACGCGCCGCTATTGCTTAAAGTAAAATCAAAGATTTAAAAATTCCGATACGTTTTTATAAAAGATTTTATCGCGTTCGTCGGAAGTTAAGGGAATACGCATAAACCGTTCTATTTCGCCTTTCGCGTCCCACATCGGGAAGTCCGTTCCGAAAAAGAAGCGTTCCGATCCAAATTCGTCTATTAGTTTTTTAGCGAGTTCCGTGCTTATAAAAGGCAAAGACGAACTCGTATCGAAAAATACGTTGTCGAGTTTTTTATACCCGTCCAACTCGTTCCATCTGCGGTAACCGCCGAAGTGTGCGCCGACAAACCGCATTTCGGGGTGGTTTTTCGCAACGCGCATAAGTCTTGCGGGAGCGGAAAAATCGTAACGATCGTCGCCCGTATGGAAAAGCACGGGAAGTCTTTTTCCCGTTACGCGGTATATCTTCTCGGCTTTTTCGCCGTCAATATTGAATTTTTGAAAGTCGGGGTGTAATTTTATCCCCTTTATCCCTGCGGCTATACATCTATTTATTTCCGCGTCGATCTCTTCCTCGCTTAAATCTTCGTGCAAAGTCATAAAGCCGATAAACTCTTTACGTTCCGAAATAGATTTTATGATAAAATCGTTAATCGACTTAACTTGTTCCGCTTTCGTCGCCACGGAATGTACGATAAACTTAGACACGCCCGCGGCGGTGCCCTCTTCTATCAGACGTTCGGGAATACCCGACGGCATCTGCATTTTTATATCGTAAAACGCGCCTATCGCGGCGGTTGCTTTCTCCGCTATCTTTTGCGGGTATATATGCGCATGTGCGTCTATAATCATATAATTTTATCCGTCCTTTATAAATCTTTTAAGCCACGTCAAGTCCAATTTCCATTCGGACGTTTCGTTTAATTTTTTCTGTTTCTCGTTAGCCGCGCCCATATCCGCGCGCATTTCCGCGTAAGAACAACCGTTCACCCGCATATAATGATCTTCGGCGCGTTCGGGATCGCCTTTAAGCCAAGTCCTGTTTACGTGAACGGCGTTATGGCAGTCCTTACACACGGCGATAACGTCTTTAAGTTTTTGCACGCCTTTCTTCGCGTCGTATTCCCACACCTCGTGCGCGTCTAAAACGGAAGTTTTTTTCCCGCATATAGAACATCGTCCGCCCGCTCTCGCCTTAGCGTCTTTGCGTATAAAGTCCCATTGTTCGCGACTCAACACCGCGCGGAGATTAGAATACCAACACCCGTCGGGAACGAATTCGAAGTTTAATTTTCTTTTCATTTCGCCACCCGCGACTCGTGGCACACGAGATATATTATCTGATAACTCTCGGATAGTTTTTTAATAAGCGATAGCGACTGTTCGAGTTTTGCGTCGTCGAGGTTATAAAACGGATCGTCTAAAACGATAAAGGGTTTTTCGTCCGTAAAGAGCACGTCGGTTAACGCGAACCGCTTGCATATTTCGAATAAATTTCTATAACCCTTACTGTAATAATCCGTTTCGCGATTGACACCCGTTTCTTCTACCGACACTTTTAAGTCCGTATCTATATCCGCCTTAACGTTACCCGCGATATACGAAAGGTATTTATTCAAACTTCCGGCGAGGGGCGCGCGGTATTTAACCTTTAAATTCTCGTCCGCCCGTCTTAAAAATTCGAGGGTGGTTTTAACTATTTCCGACTCGTTCTCCGCTTGTTTTAACTTGTCGGCGAGTTCCGCTTTCTTATTTTCCAAATCGCATAGAGAATCGCTTTCCGTCTCGTAAGACCTAACGTACAATCTTTTATCCGCGAGCGCGCGACTGTTTTTGTCGTACGCTTCTTGAACGGCTTTAAGTTCTTCGTTTAGCACGTTGACGTTTTCGTTTACCGTCTCAAAAGGCTTGTCCGCGCCGTCCTTTTTAAGCGTTTCGAGCTCGTCGGTTAAAACGTTGATTTTTTCCGTCGTTTCGATAGAAAGAAGATACGCGCTTTCTATTTCGGCAATCGCCGCGGCGTAACCGCGCGACTTGTCCGCGTTGTACCCCGCAAGTACGTTATCGAGAGAGCGGGCGTATTCCGCGTTTACCGCGCGATACTCGTCCAATTCCGCTTTCTTTTTTAAGTAGAGAGAGTCGTCTCTTTTTTCGGGCTTAACCAAAACCGCGTACGCCGCGGCTACCGCCGCAACGCCGAAAAACGCCGCCGATATAATTTTGAGTGCGCCGCTTAACGCGATTAAAAGTATTATCGCGCACGCCGCGGCAACTCCCGCGACCGACGCCGCGACGATTTTCTTCTTTTTCGTGCCGTCGGGTTTTCGGCTCTCCGCTTCTTCGAGAGTTTTAACGTCGCTCTCTATCATACGCTCGCGCTCGCCGTTTTTAGCGAGTTCCGCGGCGTATTCTTTAAGCCCCGCTAGCGTTTCTCCGTTTACGCGATTGCCGTTTAGCACGTTTTCCGCAGAGCGTTTGCGCTCTGTGAGCAGTCGTATTTCTTCGGAACATTTCAAATACCGCTCGCGACGTAACGCCGCCGCTTCCGCTTTTCCCGCAACGCCTATGCGTTCGCCGAGTTTTGCTTTATACTCCGATAATCTTTCGTTTTCTTTTTCGTACGCGGTAAGCGTTTCTTTAAGTTTTTCCGCTTCTTTTCCCGCGCGTCTCGCGCGTTCTATTTCCTCGTTAACAGAATAAATCCGGTCTTTTATTTCGGGAATAATTCCGCGGTTG
Organism: uncultured Christensenella sp.; assembly: GCA_964576995.1. Lineage (GTDB taxonomy): Bacteria > Bacillota > Clostridia > Christensenellales > Borkfalkiaceae > UBA1259. The sequence goes on from CAZNWP010000015.1 coordinate 7,119, forward strand.
CCGCTATACTTGTAACTTCTGGCTTTCGCCTCTAACTTCGCCACGGCTTTATCGAACAAAGCCGTGTCCTGTATCTCGTTTACCTCGTTGAATTTGGCGGTTAAACTCGAATTGCTTTTTACTTCGAAATCCTTTTGCGAAAAGAAGGTAGTCGACAAAAAGCCCTCCTCGTCTATACTGAAAATTCTGCCGCCGAGGTTATCCGTCTTGGTAAATTCCTTGCCCGTTTTTTTATCGAACAAGCGAACGGTATCCTCGTTTTTCCTCGCGCCGAAAAATCTTTCGAGCCGATATTCGCCGTCGCCCCATTTAAATTCCACGCTACCGCCGAACGCTTGCGTACTGTTCCACGGCTTAAACCTCGTGCGCTCGTTTTCGGCAACAGAACGTTTACCGTCGTCAAGCCCGTAAAACATCGCTTTAACGAACGTCGCGAGCGTACTTTTACCCCACCCGTTGTCTTGTTTTACGGTATTAAGCCCGTCCGTGAACTCGTATTCGAAGTTTTTAAGTTTGCCGAAAGCGGCAACTTTGCACCTTATAAGTTTCATACCACGTTTTCCCCTTTAAGCGCGTTAAGCCCCAAAGTTATAATCGCGCTTTTTTTGTCTTGCGGTAAATCGCTTTCCCATACCGCGCGGACGAATTCGCCCCTTACGGACTTGTCGTTTTGATAATCCTCGTCGGTAATTTCAAGCGTCGTTTTATCGTACACTTTCGCGAAGAAAAATTCTTCGTTAAGACGTACCGAGAGCGACTCCGCGTCCGCTTCAAACTGCGTTTTGTGCGCTCCGCTTAATATAACTTTAACGAGCGAATCCGAAGAAAATTCTTTTTTTAACTCGTAAATCACGCGTTCTTTAAAGTCGAACCAATCTTCTTCACCCGTAACCGAAAATTCTTTTTCGCAAAACTCACGAGACGAAAACGGGATAAACTCGCGCGTGAGTTTGCCGTTCGTCTCTTCTAAAAGAACGAAGCCCTTTTTACCCGTCTCGTCAAAACCTCTGCCGTCGAGACAACCCGAATACGCGTACGTGCCGCGATTATCGAGTTTATCTTCTTTATAAGCGTGTATATGCCCGAGCGCGAGATAGTCTATATTTTTCTCGCGAAGTTGCGGCAGACTGATTACTTCCGCTTTTTCTTGCGCCGCGTAACCCGCGATTTGTCCGTGCAAGGCAACGATATTTACGTCGTTCTCGTTTAAATCAAGCCCGCCGTAGAACAAATCGAATCCGTTTCCCGCCGACGATACGCCCGTTATAACGACGTTGCCGTATCTGAACGAGGTTTTTCTTTCGCAGAACCGCTTAAAATTATCGGGCAGAGTCTCGCCCTCGAACGCGTCCGCTTCGTCGTGATTGCCCGTTAAGTATAAAAAATCGACTGACGGGTTACGTTTCACCGCGGATAGAACGCGGCTCTTAGTCTTAACGGTTACTCTCGCGGTATCGAACATATCGCCCGCGATAATTATCGCCGTAACGCCGTTTTGCGCAGCGTAATCAGTCAAGCGTTCGAAAGAACGCAAGACTTCCTCTCTTCGTATTTTACCTTTATCGGACGGCAAGGAATCTATGCGAGAATCCAAGTGTAAGTCCGCGCAATGTATAATTTTCATACTAAATATTTTACTACATTTATAAAAATAAGTAAAGAAAAAGATAAACCGCGCGAGACGATTTATCTTTTATTTTTTTATTTTAACCGTTATTACCGTCTTAAACTATAAAACCGACGACGTTTAGGCGGTTATTCCGATTGCTCCGCTGCGATTGCAACTTCCGCGACTTCGACGGGACGAGCATCGACGATTTCCGCGGAAGCGGCGGCGCGTGCCGCACGTTTTTCGTTTATGCGGTACAGTTGATGAAGTTTCGGCAAATTATATCTTAAAATAGCAAGAGACAAACCGTTGTATACCGCGTTCACTATTGCGACGGGAACGCCGAACAATAAACATCTTTTAAGCGGCAATATAAACACTATCGCAAAACCGAATACGATCCCCGCGATATGAACTGCAACGCCGTAGTTGGCTTCGGCAATATATCTCGAAACGTATTCGTTGTTTTTGGGATCTCGTATTTTATTTTTACGGAACGCTGTGAACGAACCGAGTTCGGGTATGCGGTCTTTCCATTTTTTAATTCCGATTTTCTCTAAAAAGAGGCGTTCGTTTTTTCCCGCCGCAAAAAACTCGTTTCTGTTATTGAACCACTTTTCGGGGAGTAACCATCTCACGATAAAAGCGGTTAATCCGTCCACGGCTATTACCGCAACGACGCTTATTATCACGTGAAAAACGACCGTCGACGCGCTTATCGCAAAAAGCGGAACGGCAAATATCACGTCTAAAAAAGTTATCGCCGCGACGCATAACAATATAGATAAACAATACATATACTTATTCTCCGTATTTCAATACTTTTCCGTACACTTTCTCGTATAAATTTTTCCAAGCCGCGTAGTTTTCGTCTTTAAGTTTTTCCGCGCAATCCTTTTCGGATAAAGTCAAATCGGGATATATCGGCGGCAAAAAATGAATTTTGCAAGCGAGAACGTTCGCACCGTCCGCGTCTTTTTTATCCGTTTCTTCCATAGTTATAAAAGACGGAATGACGGGGACTTTATTTTTAACCGCGATTTTGAACGCGCCGCTCTTTAACGGTCTCGGTTTTTCGTAATTCCACCACATAGCCTGTTCGGGATAAATGAGAATTTTTTCGCCGCGAGCAAGCAAAGTTTTCACCGCGCGCAAAAACTTAATCATAGTTTCCGTGTTAGACGATAACGGCAACGTGTTGCAATGTCTGAACAAAAAGCCGAACAACCCCTTAAAGCCGGTATAGTTTTCTTCGCGAATAACTTTATAAAGTTCTTTTCCCTTAGGAAGTTCGTTGCGTATCGAGCGGTATACTATGTAATTATCATATACGGAAAAATGATTGCACGTGATAATCGCCCCGCCCTCGATTTTGCGATAGTTCTCTAACCCCTCCACGCCACTGATAACGAACGCGCCGTTTTTTATTTGCTTTTCAAAAAAGGCTACGCCCATTTTGTTTGCGATACGGCACTTCAATTTCGCGAAAAGTTTCTCGTTAAGGTAGTCGGCTTTATTCGGCGTAAGCGCTTCGGCGGGCGGATCGTCCTCTACGTCCGTATTGAAAAGACCTTTCTTTTCGTATTCTTTGATTTTATCGTACACCGCTTTTCTATACGGCGACAAATCACAATATTCCATAATAAAGGCTTCCTTATTTTTATTTGCAATATTTGTTAAAGTAATTATCGGGATTTTCCGCTTCTTCTATCGTGAGCGCGATAAGTCCTTTTTCACACTCGGAATCTTTTTTTCTATCCACGTCGGTAAATTGAGATTTCAACGTTAAAATATGTTCGTAATAATCGGAACGTTTCGCGTATTCCCAAAAGAAATCTTCGTAAGGGAGATCGGAATAATGCCACGGCTTTGCCGTCAAGTTATAGTGTATAAGTTTAGGATTTTTTATTTCCGCACTGTTTTTAGATCTAATCGGCATCGCGTTCCATTCGTTTCCTAAATAGGTAACCCTGTCCTTGCAAACGAGGTTTAAGCAATCTTGATCGGGTGCAACGCGGAATTTATATTTCGCGAACAATTCGGTAAATTTATTATAAAAATCTTCCTTACGCAAAAGATCGAGATTCATAACGATTACACCGGAATTAAAATAATTATTCGCGTTGATTCCTAAGACCTTTTTCGTGTAAACTTGGAAAGGTTCTATCACGCTGACCGCGCCGTCGGGAACGCCGGCAATGAGATTATCTCCGAGTTCGGTTTCGTAAAGTTCGGCGATATCCGATATAATTGCAGTGTCGCAATCAAGATACACCGCTTTATCGTAACACTTGAATAAGTCTGCGATAAACAATCTGTAGTAAATCGCGTAAGTATAATAATCGCGTAGTTCAAGCGTGTCGGTAAGTTTGTTTATCATAGACGAAACATCGTTGAATTCTATTTCTAAATTAACGTCTCGAAGATTGAGTAAAGATTTTTTATGTTCTTCACTTATCCCCGTATTTAAAACGTGTACGCGGTATATTTTATCAACCGTTCTATGCTCTTTAAGCGACAAAACGGACACTTGCAAAAAAGGAACGTAATTATCGTCCGCCGAGTAGAATACGGGAATTATTTTTTTGTTTTGCATATTTATTTTCTCCTAAAGTGTTAGATTGCTTTTTCAATCTCCACACTCTCAACGACGCTTTTCCTTTTTTATAAACGCTTTTCATAGTTACGTTAGTCGCAAATGCTTTTCGTACTTTTTGTAATCTCGTTAGCAAGCCTTTTTAAAACGCGTAAGCATTTTCGTCTTTCTTAGCCCTTTTAGCACGTGAGATTCTTCGTTAGCATCGTCAGAGCAAGCGTGGCTCAGAATGACCGTAAGATAAGAGCGAAAAGTTAACTCGTTTTCCGTGATAATTTTAGCATTTTGAAAGATTTTTAGCAATAGATTTTTCTCTACGATTAAAAACTGTCTATTGAAAGTCGCGATACACCCACTCTCATAATCCGAGAGTACATTCTCTCGATAGAAATTCGACGAAAATTTTTCTACTCACGGTAGAATTTTCAAAAAACCGTTGCTTTTTTTTGCAAAACGTGGTATATTTAAGTTATGAACGATATTAAAGAAGCGTTAGCGAAAAACGTTACGGCGTTAAGAATTAAAAACAAAATGACGCAAAGCGAACTTGCGGCAAAACTTAATTATACGGATAAATCCGTTTCAAAATGGGAACACGGCGATTCCGTTCCCCCGATTGAAGTCATAAAAGAAATGGCGGATCTTTTCGGCGTTACGGTGGACTTTCTGTTATCCGACAACACGGACGAGTCCTACGATAAAATTTACGTCGGCAGAAGCAATCTCACAAATAAAATCGTGATAACGAGTCTCGCCGTGCTTATGGTATGGCTCCTCGCGACGATAGTTTTCTTTTATTCTACGACGTATTATAAATCGAACAAATCGTGGCTTATCTTTATTCACGCGTTACCGCTCTCTTTCGTGATTTTGATTATATTCAACAGTTTTTGGGGCAAGCGCAAGTATTTGTTTGTTTTAATATCTTGTCTTATTTGGGCAGTTTTAACGTCCGTATATCTGCAATACTTAGACAGAAACATTTGGACGGTATTTTTGCTCGGCGCGCCGTCGCAAATAGCGACTATTCTTTGGGCGCAGTTAAAACCTAAAAATCGTAGAGAAAAATAAATCGTAACTTCTTGCGCCGCGCAAATAGCGCGGCGCAAAACTATATATACAATTTAAATATTATATAATTATTTTATCGCTTCCAACGCGTATATCGGCATACCGAGCGAGCGGAATTTTCTTTCGTATTCCGTGGCAACGTTATTATCATCGTCCGCGGAAACGATTTTCACCGTAAACCCGTTACGCTTAAACGTCTCCGCTGAAAAATCGAAAAATGCTTTATCGTCGGTTTTCTGCCGAACGCTTCCCGCGCTTATTAAAAAGTTTTTATAATCGTCAACGAGCGACGCTTTCGTAAGCCGTCTATTCTCGTAACGCTTTCCCGAAAAGGGCGGAGAAAAATTGAGATACACCGCGGATATAGACGACGGCGGTATATACCTCGCCAAATAGTCCGCGCCGCAGTTGAAAATCCTGACGTTCGATAGGCTTTGACTTTTAACGTTTTCCGCCGCCATAACGGCTATATTTTGAAGCAGTTCTACGGCGATATAATTTACGTCGGAATTCGCTCTCGCCTTTTCGCAAATAAACCCGCCTTTACCGCAACCGATTTCTAACTCGACGGGATTATCGTTGCCGAACGTGTCGGCGAAGTTAAAATATCTTTTATCTTGCCGCGCTTCGTTAGAATTTAAGATATCGTACTCGGCTACGATTAAATAATCGCCCGCCCGTTCTACGCGTTCGTTAAGGTGCTTTTTCTTTCTTATCCTCATATTTTACCTTGGAATTTACTTTCGTTATAAATATTTTATCATTATTTTGAAAATGTGTCTAATAATTACGTTAAAATTGTTGCAAAAAAAAATTAATTGTGATAAAATAGGCGTTGTGTTAAGGAAGTATGCCTTAACGATAAATTCGCGTCGGGGTGTAGCGCAGTTGGTAGCGCGCTTGTCTGGGGGGCAAGAGGTCGCAAGTTCAAGTCTTGTCACTCCGACCAACACAATCGACAAATCTCATTAGAGATTTGTCGATTTTATTTTCTTACGTTAAACCCGCTTTTTAAATTTCCTCGCAGCGCATCGCGCTTGACGTTACACCGATATATTTATTTCTCTAATATCTTTTTCAAGAACGCGCCCGTGTAACTTGCGGTATTTTTTGCTATTTGCTCGGGTGTCCCCGCGGCAACTACCGTGCCGCCGCCGTCTCCGCCTTCGGGTCCCATATCGACGATATAGTCGGCGAGTTTTATTACGTCTAAGTTATGCTCTATCACGATAACGGTATTTCCCGCTTGCCTTAACCTATATAATATCGCGCACAGTTTATCCACGTCGTAAGAGTGAAGCCCCGTCGTCGGTTCGTCTAAGATATAAAGCGTCTTGCCCGTACTGCGTTTAGAGAGTTCCGTGGCGAGTTTAACGCGTTGCGCCTCGCCGCCCGATAACGTCGTGGAGGCTTGTCCCAATTTAATATAACCGAGCCCCACTTCTTGCAAAGTCTTTATCTTGTTGTAAATCGACGTTACGGGTTTAAAAAACTCACACGCTTCGTCGACGGTCATTTCGAGAACGTCGCTTATGTTTTTGCCTTTATACTTAACTTGAAGCGTTTCTCTGTTATAGCGTTTGCCCTTGCACGATTCGCACGGAACGTACGTATCGGGCAAGAAATGCATTTCTATTTTAATAATTCCGTCGCCCTCGCAATGTTCGCATCTGCCGCCCGAGACGTTGAAAGAAAATCTCCCCGATTTATATCCGCGTTCTTTCGCGTCTGGCGTTTGCGCGAACAAATCGCGAATAAACGAGAACACGCCCGTATACGTCGCCGGATTGCTTCGCGGGGTTTTGCCTATCGGCGATTGATCTATCGCGATAACTTTATCGAAGTTTTCTATTCCGACTATATCTTTAACGTTTCCGCATCTAACTTCCGCGCGATTCAACTTGGACGCGAGCGCGGGATATATTATCTCGTTGACGAGAGAACTCTTACCCGAACCGGAAACCCCCGTTACCACGGTGATCAAACCAACGGGGAAAGCGACGTCGATATTTTTCAAGTTGTTTTGTTTCGCGCCTATTACTTTAAGCCATTTATCGTCGGGAGTTTTGCGCTCCGCGGGTATTTCTATCTTGCGTCTGCCGGCGAGGTAGTCGCCCGTTATCGAACGCGGTTCGTTCATAATATCCTCGATAGAGCCGTGCGCCACGACTTCGCCGCCGTGCACGCCCGCCTTAGGCCCTATATCCACGATATAATCCGCCGCCCTCATAGTATCTTCGTCGTGTTCGACGACTATAAGCGTATTGCCGAGGTCGCGGAGTTTTTTCAACGTCGCGATGAGTTTTTCGTTATCGCGTTGGTGAAGCCCTATACTCGGTTCGTCGAGAATATATAGCACGCCCGCAAGCCCGCTGCCTATCTGCGTAGCGAGCCTTATTCTTTGCGCCTCCCCGCCCGACAAGGTTGCCGCCGATCTCGACAAAGTGAGATAGGAAAGCCCCACGTCTTTAAGGAAGTTAAGTCTTGCGCGTATCTCCTTAACGATAGGTTTCGCGATTATCTCGTTCGTTTCGGAATAGGAAAGATTTTCTATAAACGCAAGCAGGTTTCCGACGGACATATCGCACAGTTCCGCGATATTTTTGCCGTTGACGGTAACCGCGAGCGCTTCTTTTTTAAGCCGCTTGCCGTGGCAAGAACAACATTCCGACACGGTCATATATTTTTCGATTTCGCGTTTAGTCCAATCGCTCGTCGTCTCTTTATAACGACGTTGAAGATTAGGAATTATCCCCTCCCAACGCGCTTCGTAACTCGTGTTGAAAGTTTTGGTGGAGTAATTCATTTTTATTTTTTCGTCGCCGCTACCGTATAAGAGTATATTATAAATCTTCTTAGGCAAATCCTTTACGGGAACGTCCAAAGAAAACCCGTAATGCTCGCCGAGCGAACGAAAACTCATTTCCGCAATCTTTCCGCTGTCGAGATTCCAACCCGAAACGGTCATCGCGCCTTCGCGTAGCGTCAAGTTTTTATCTTTAACTATAAGTCTTTCGTCGATTTCTTCTTTAAATCCTAAGCCGTGACATTCGGGACACGCGCCGAAAGGATTGTTAAACGAAAAAAGTCTCGGTTCTATCTCTTCTAAACTCACGCCGCATTCGGGGCAAGCGTATTTCGTGGAGAACAGTTGCGTTTCCCCGCCGACTATTTCTATCGACACGAGTCCGTCCGCAAGTTTAAGCGCGGTTTCCAAAGAGTCGTTAAGTCTCCGTTCTATCCCGCTTTTAACGACAAGCCTGTCTATTACGACGGATATCGTATGCTTAACGTTTTTATCGAGTTTGGGCAGTTCTTCGTCGAGCCCGTATATTATGCCGTCGATTTCAACGCGCGCGTAACCGCTTTTCTTGTAGCCGTCGAGTTCTTTGCGGTACTCGCCCTTTTTCCCGCGAACGACGGGGGCGTTGACGAGTATTTTCGTGCTTTCGGGCAAAGATAAAACTTTATCCGCAATATCGTCCACCGTTTGTCTGGCGATTTCTCTGCCGCATTCGGGGCAGTGCGGAACGCCGGTTCGAGCGAAAAGCAAGCGCATATAATCGTATATCTCGGTAACCGTTCCCACCGTGGAACGCGGGTTATGCGAAGTAGTTTTCTGATCTATCGATATAGCGGGAGACAAGCCCTCGATTAAATCCACTTCGGGTTTTTCCATTTGCCCTAAAAACATACGCGCGTAACTCGACAAACTCTCTACGTAACGGCGTTGCCCTTCCGCGTATATCGTATCGAACGCAAGCGTCGACTTACCGCTTCCGGATAATCCCGTAAACACTACGAGTTTATCGCGCGGTATTTCTAAATCGACGTTTTTTAAGTTATTCTCTCTCGCGCCTTTTATTATTATCTTATCGTTCATATAATCACCTTAATTTTCTTTTAAGTTTAGCGATATTATCGCGTATCTCTATGCACTGTTCGAAGTCGAGATTTGCAGAAGCGACTTTCATCAACGCTTTGAGTTTTTCTATCTCTTCGGGAATATCCGCCACCTTAATATCTTTCGTCCTATCCGCTTTCTTGGTAATTTCAAGCGTATTCACGACGCTCTTTTCTATCGTTTTCGGAATAATTCCGTGCACCTCGTTATAGTCGTTCTGAATTTTACGACGGCGTTCAGTCTCGCTAATCGCCCTGTTCATACTGCCCGTTATCGTATCGGCGTACATTATAACTCTGCCCTCCGCGTTTCGAGCGGCTCTGCCTATCGTCTGAATAAGCGCGGTCTCGCTTCGCAAAAAGCCCTCTTTGTCCGCGTCGAGAATAGCGACGAGTTTCACTTCGGGAAGGTCTAACCCCTCGCGCAAAAGGTTTATGCCGCACAGCACGTCGAACTCGCCCGTTCTTAAACCTTGAACTATGTCGATACGCTCCATCGTGTCTATATCGCTGTGCATATAACGAACCTTTACGCCGTTTTCTTTCAAATATTCGGTTAAACTTTCCGCCATCTTCTTTGTAAGCGTGGTAACGAGAACCCTGCCTTTATCGCTTACTACACGGTTGATTTCAATTAAAAGGTCGTCCACTTGGTTTTTCGTCGGGCGAACGGATATTTCGGGATCTAACAGTCCCGTCGGACGAATAAGTTGTTCTACAATCTGCCCCGCGCGTTCTTTTTCGTAAGGCGCGGGCGTCGCCGACACGCATATTATTTGTCCTATTCTTTCGTCGAACTCGTTAAATTTAAGCGGTCTGTTGTCAAACGCGGATTTTAAGCGGAAGCCGTACCCTACGAGCGAGTCTTTTCGCGCTCTGTCTCCGTTATACATCGCGCCTATCTGCGGAATAGTCATATGCGATTCGTCGATAAAGGTTATAAAATCTTTCGGGAAATAATCTAACAGCGTAAAAGGCGGATCTCCCGCGCTTCTGCCGTCGAAATAGCGACTGTAATTTTCTATACCCTTACAAAATCCTATCTCGCGTATCATCTCCATATCGTAATCGGTCCGCTGTTTTAAGCGTTGCGATTCTATGAGTTTGCCGTCGTCCTTAAAAAAGGCAACCTCCTCCGCTTCGTCTCTTTCTATCGCCGCGAGCGCGAGGTTAAGTTTTTCTTCCGCCACGGCGTAATGCGTCGCGGGGAAAATAACCGCGTGCTTTAATTCCGATATGATTTTACCCGAAACGAATTCCGCCTCGCATACTCTGTCTATCTCGTCTCCGAAAAATTCCACGCGTATAAATATCTCCGTGTTAGACGACGGAAAAATATCCACGGTGTCTCCGCGAACTCTGAAAGACGAACGCGTAAAATCCACGTCCTTTCTCTCGTAATGAATACCCACGAGTTTACGCATCAACTCGTTTCTGTCCATAGCGTCTCCGGGGCGCAAGGACACTGCGAGCCTATAATACTCTTCCGGCGCGCCCAATCCGTATATGCACGACACGGACGCTACGACTATAACGTCGTTTCTCTCGGTCAAAGAACTCGTCGCGGAATGACGAAGTTTGTCTATCTCGTCGTTTATGGCGAGATCTTTTTCTATGTAAGTGTCGGTAGACGGAATATACGCTTCGGGTTGGTAATAGTCGTAATAGGATACGAAAAATTCCACGCGGTTTTCGGGGAAAAATTCGCGGAACTCGTTGCAAAGTTGAGCGGCAAGCGTTTTGTTGTGCGCGATAATAAGCGCGGGGCGTTGCACGTTTTGAATGACGTTCGCCATCGTGAAAGTTTTGCCCGAACCCGTAACGCCTAAAAGGACTTGCGTACGCAAGCCGTCGTTGACGCCTTCGGTTAAAAGCCTTATCGCCTCGGGTTGGTCGCCCGTCGGTTTAAAAGGCGAATTTAAAACGAATTTTCTTTTTTCCATACTAAAACACCGCTTTTAATATTAGTCCTATAATAAAACTGAACACCGCGAGAGCCGCCGACAAGCAAAGCCGATATAGCAAATTGCGCTTAAACGCTTTAACGCTTCTTTCGTAACCTTTTCCTTTGTCTTTTAGGGTAACGCAATACACCGTCTCCCCGCGTCTGTCGGATAAAATTAAATCGAAATAGCCGTCCTCGGCTAAGTTTTCCACCGCTTTTTTAACGTCCGTCTCCGTCGCCTCGCCGCCGATTACGCTAAGAACGTCTTGCGCGGAAATAAGCAAAGACTCTCTGTCACCGCTCGCTTTTAATATCGCGGTCATCACTTTGCTTTCCGTCCTCGTCAACATACGCCGCCCGCCACCATCACCGCTATAACCGCGATTATCGCCGCCACCGCACCGCCCGCCGCCGCGCCTAAAAAAGCGTATAACGCGTAACTCTTGCGTTCTCTCGCCGCTTCAAGTTCGCCGTCTATTCTGTTCTCGAAAGCAAGCCTCCCCTTAACGAGCGGTTTAAGACACACCTCGCTATCGTCCTCGTACTTAACGCTTATATATTCTCTGTCGCAAAGTATTTTAAGCGTTTCGCGTATATCCGCCGCCGTCGCCGAGTATTCGGACGGCAACGAGAGTTTAAGATCGTCAATATAAAAAACTTTATAACCTTGCCCCGAACATTCGGCGTTCAGCACTTTAAGCAAAGCAAAACTTCTCGCGTCAATCATAATTCACCGATATATATTTTGCCGAAAAAATCGGAATTATATACGCGAATATCCTTTTACCGTTATAGTATACACCCCGCAAGCGGAAAAACGCAACTCATTTAACGTTATACGGGCGGATATTTTTACGCGAGTTTGCCTTTTAAAATTCCTCCGCCGCCGACGAGTATCGACGGCGGCGAAAAACGTTATCCAATTTATCTCGTCTTATCTCTATCGCGTTTTCCGTATTCGCACTCCTAATTTACGGTGAGATCGCCCGACACGGTTGATATTTTATACTCGGACGTTCCGTCGCCGAAAACGTGAACTTTACCGTTGACGAAGCAAGGCAATTCGCTTTTGAATTTACCGCTCGTGGTAGAATATTTTATCTTAAAATTCTTTTCGCCTTTCATATTTAACTCGACGTCGGACGACGTCGTTTTAATTTTTATTTCCGTCGGCAAATTATCGACGGACAAGCCGATTTTACCGGACGTACTACCTGCTTCTATCGTTTGCGCCGTTCCGCTAAACGATATTACGCCGCTCGTGGTATCCAAGTCCGCTCCCGAAACGTTGCAATTCACGACGTTAACTTTACCCGACGTACTGCCGATATCGGCGTCGATTATTTCACAATCCTCGACGGAGATATCGCCCGACACGGTTTCCGCTTCTAACTCGTTTATTTTCAGTCCGCTCACGCTCGCGTCGGCTGACACGCAATCTATTTCCACCTCGGATAAATTAAGCGTCGCGGGTACGAGAACGGTTAACGTCTTTTTAAAGTTTGACGGAACGAAGTTTCTCGACGCGGCGAATTTAATTTTAAGCGTGTTTTCTTCCGTTATATAGCGCATCTTTAATCCGTCGTCGTTTAACTCTCCCGACGTTACCGTCTCGGATAAAACAAAGTCCGTTCCGTCGTGCGCTTTAATTTCGACTTTGCCGCATAACCAGTCCGCCTCGATTGCCGATACGGTACGTTCTAACGTTACGCCGCCTTCCGAGTATTCGTCGGAATTATACACGCTATAATTAGAGTCTTTATATCTCTTATAACCCGAACACCCCGCCGTTACGGTAAAGCAAGCCGCCACCGCTACGAGCGCGCATATACGCATACTTTTTTTCATAACTTTATTCTCCTTTTCCCATAATGCCGCCGATTGCCGCTTCGAACGTCTCCGCTTTGACGAGCGCCATTCCCTTATTGACGTCGCCGAGAAGTATAAGACTGTCTCCCGCCTTAATACCGAATACGTCGCGCGCGTTTTTGGGGATAACTATTTGCCCCTTTTCGTTTACTTTGCATATTCCGAAAACGAATTTGCCCTCGTTTTCGTTTTTAATTTTGTCGTCCACTTCGATTGCACCTCGATAATAGTAGTAAAAGTAATAAAATTATTACTTTTATTACTATTATACTTAACGCGGGAAAAATGTCAAGCGCCACGCTAAAAAAAGTTGAAATATTTTTCGGTATGTGATAAAATAACCTTAAACTACGAACGTTTACTTGAACATAAGAGCGTACGTGCATACGAGCATACGTTAAACGGAGACTACGATGAAAGTAATTAAAAGACAGAAAAACAGTAAAAACTGCGTAATTTGCGGTTTAGACAACCCCCTCGGAGTTAAGGCGGCTTTCTACGATATGGAGGACGGAAGCGCGGCGGCTTTATTTTCTTTTAAGTTCGAACACCAAAGTTACCCCAACCGCACGCACGGCGGTATGGTTTGTGCGCTCCTCGACGAGTTAATCGGTAGAACGTTGTGGGTTAAACAACCCGATATGTACGGCGTTACGACTTCGCTTAACATAACTTACCGCAAGACGACTCCTTACGGCGTGCCGCTTAAAGCACGGGCGTACATAACGCACGATTCCGCGATAGGGTTTTCGGCGAAGGGCGAACTTTACGATACGGACGACAATTTACTTGCGGAAGCCTCCGCGAGATATTTTAAGATGAAATCGGAAAAAGCGTTCGGCGGAGACGTTCACGCCGACGAAGAAATGATTTACGATATTAAAGACGACGTAACGGAAATAAAATTTCCGCCTATGAAATAACTAAAAACACCGTAACGCTTTTCTCTTTTGCGACGTATAATGATATAGAAGTTGACGCTTTGTTCGCGCATAACGGCAACTTCGTTGCAAAGGAGAAATTTTTTTATGTGCTGTTTATTTTCCAACAACCGTTGTAACGGGTGTCGTCGGCAAAATCAACCGACGCCTCGTATAACCGCCGTCGGAGCAACGGGACCGCGCGGACCGCAAGGACCGCAAGGCGCGACGGGCGCAACGGGGCCGCAAGGACCTTCGGGTACGAACGACGCACTCTACGCGGGCGTAACCGCCGCTACGGCGGTAAACGCGGGCGCGATAGTGCCGATAACGAGACTCGCCTCAACCGCGGGAACGACTATGACGGTATCTAACGCCGCCGTAAACCTACCGTCTGCGGGAACGTACCTCGTCAGTTACTTCGTAAACGGTTCCGTCGCGGACGGAGATTTAAGTCTTAGCCTTTACCTTAACGGCGCGCAAGCGACGGGAGAAACGATAGTTATGACTAACACCGCAAACTCGTCCTCGGCAGCAAGCAAAACGATATTGCTTACGACGACGGGTGCGGGAACGTTGTCTTTATACAACACTTCCGCGGGAGACGCAACCTTATCTGGCACGACTCTCACCGTGTTGAAAACCGCTTAAAATTTTTACGGGCGGCGCGTTTACGCGCCGCCCGTAGTCTTTATTTTCGGACTAACACTTTTTATTTTTGCGTAACGGTTTTCGTTCCGTTTTTACTTACGAACACGGATACGCCGCCCACGGTATCCGTTCGCCAAATACCGCACGCGCGGTTATCGTTCGTCAACGCGTATATAGCCGTATCGGACGGCGCGACCGAACCGCCCTCGGGATTAGACGCGATAATCGCGTTTTTACATTTAAGATAACCCCATAACTCGTCGCAAACTCCGTCGCTTAACCCGTGATTGGCGACTTTGAAAAAGTCTATTTCGTCGAATTTAGGCGATACGCCCTTTACCGCGCCGTCGTAAAAACCTGATATAATATTATCGTACACCGTTCGTTGCACGTCCGCGTTCGCGTCGCCCGCAATAAAAAACCTAACGCCGAGACATTCTACGTATATTATCGGCGCGACGTTATTTATCGCCGTCGCGTTCGGAGCGTTGCCATTGTAGTCGTCGTAAGGACTGCCCGCGAGTTCGAAAGAGTCGGGCGACAAAAACAACAAAGCGTAATTTTCACCGACGACGCTTTTAAGCGTTTGCGATATTTCGGTTTTTATTCCGCGTTCTTTCGCGGCTATAAGCGCGCGATTATAAATCGGGTAACGTTCGGGGTTAAGCGTTTGGGGCGCGATAATCTTTTTTACCGAATAACTCTTTATAATCTCTTCGGCGTTGCCTACGCTTTCTAAATCGGGATGCGACAATATAAAACGGTCTATCCCGTTAGCGGCGTAAAAATCCAAATACCTTTTTACGAGGCTTAACGTCTCTCCGTTCTTTCCCGCGTTTCCGCAATCAATAAGCACGATCTTGCCGTCGGGAAATCTAAGTAAAGTTGCGTCGCCGTTACCTACGTCTATAAAATGCGCGGAAAACCCGTCCGCCGCGCCTTCCGTTTTTTCGAACGGCAACGCGTTACTCTTTCTTCGCGAACAATCGCAAGCGCAAAACGCCGTTACGCATACCGCCGTAAATAACGCGGCGCACGTTCTCATTATCCTTATCATTAGCACTCCGCACGTTAACGTTTATTTAACTTTCTTCTTCGTCTTTTGGGGAAATCTCAAACTTTCGATTTTTTCTTTTATTTCGGGTATACGCTCGATTGCGCATTTATAACCTATTTCGAACATTTCCGACCCCGCGCCGAACGATACCGCCTTATAAGCGGACAAGTCGGGGTGTAACATTACGTCGGAATACTCGTACCCCTTCGCCCACGGCTCTTTAACGGAACTCTTATACGTCGGAAAAATTCTCTCCAAAAACCCCGGCTTCGCGTCGTGAACGGACAAATCCATTCCGACGATAAAATCCGCGCCGTTGCGCCTTAAATAGTCGGCGGGTATGGAATTACTGAACGCGCCGTCTATATAGTCCTCGCCGTCGATATTCACGGGCTTAAAAAACGGCGGATAACAAGACGACGCGCATAACGCTTTCGCAACGCTCCCTTTATCGAACGCTTTCTCTTCGCCCGTACGCATATTGGTGGCAAGCGCGACGAAAGGTTTTTTCAAGTCTTCTATATTGAGAGAACCTATCGTTCTGTCTATCACGTTAAACAGTCCCGCCGTATCCATTTTCATCATAAAAAAGTTCTTAATCTCGGACACGTCTATGCCCTTGATAAGTTCGGTTATATCGGTGGAAGAATATCCGTCCGCGTAAAAAGCGCCTATAATACTGCCTATGCTCGCGCCCGCTACCGTATCGAATTCTATCCCGTTTTCCTCGAACGCTCTGAGTGCACCGAGTTCCGCAAACCCTTTCGCCCCGCCCGATCCGAGCGCAAGCCCGATTTTTATCTCGCGCGGTTTAGGTTTTCTCTTAAATAACCAAGCAAAAAATCCCATTTTATTCTCCTTTTCCGTTCTCTTTAACTTCCGTGTCCGCATTATCTTCGGACGGCTTCGACTTAGACATTTTTATTATCGTAACGACGAGAAGCACCGCCGCAAGCGCGAACAAGCCCCACAATATGTAATCGAGACTGTTTATCGTCCAAAGTGCGATACAGAGTTCCGACAACGCCTCTATAAGAAGCCCCGCCACGAGGTTTCCGAGAGCGATAGGCAAAACCGCTTGTCTAAATTTAAGACCTAAAAACACCGCGATTGCCGTACCCGTCCACACCCCCGTCATCGGAAGCGGAATTGCGACGAATATAAAAACGCCCAAAGCCTTATAAAAAACTTCGCTGCGGACCTTGCCGCCGTTTTGCTTTTCAAGTTGATTATTAAGCGTATCGTTCGCTTTCACCTTAAAGTAGTTTTCCGTTTTATAGGCAAGTTTATCCACGAACTTGATTTTCTTTAAAAGATTTAATATCGGCACGAGCAAAAAGAATATCGGAATCATTACTATCGTACTGCCGAGATAGGCAAGCCCCAACGATTCAAAGAATCCGAATCCAACACCTCTCGCAAAAACGATTCCGCCTTTTAATTCTATGAGCGGGAAAACCGACATAACCACCGTTCCCCAAATCTCGCCGAAAATATTCACCAAAAAATTTTTCATAACCTTCTCCGATTTATTTTGTATTTTCCTTTAATTACAGTATAATATAAACGTAAAAAAAAATCAATCGAAATAAGGGAATATAACGGTTATGAACACGAAAAAACTGCTTTCCGTTATGCGGAAAGGCGTCGAAAAGTACAAAATGATAAAAGACGGTGATAAAATAG
>CAZNWP010000016.1:0-21375 GCA_964576995.1 uncultured Christensenella sp.
GACAACGGCGTCGTTGAAAGTTATATCCACATGGGCGGAAAAGTCGGCGTTTTAGTTGAAATCGACGGTTGCACTTGCGACGGCGCGCACGAACTCGCGCACGATATCGCTTTGCAAATCGCCGCGGCTAAACCCCTTTATCTCGTACCCGACGAAGTTCCCGCGGAAGTTATCGAGCACGAAAAAGAAATTCTTATCGCGCAGATTAAAAACGATCCCAAACTCGCCAACAAACCCCAACAAATCATCGAGAGAATGGTTGAAGGCAAAGTCGGCAAGTATTACGACGAAAACTGCCTTATGAAACAAGCGTTCGTTAAAGATCCTTCTTTGACTATCGAAAAAGTAGTTAAGGGTTATTCCGACAAAATGGGCAAAACTCTTTCCGTAAAGAGATTTACCCGTTTCGAGATGGGTGAAGGCTTAGAAAAGAGAAACGAGGATTTCGCTTCCGAAGTCGCCGCTCAAATGAAGAAGTAATCGCGTAAATTAAAATCGCGTTAATAATTCGACGAAGAAAAGCCGTTACGTTCGTAACGGTTTTTTCGTGTGTTTTTTGCGGTTTTTAGCCTTAAACATGCTTGTTTCTAACGATTTTTACGCGTTAAAGCGAACGGCAAAACCGGAAAACCGCTTATAAAATCTCTCCGATTTTTAAAATCGTGAAAAAATTCTCTTTATTCCTTTACTTTATTTTTTCATTGTGGTATACTTAATATAATAAATAAACGGGCAGAAAGTCCCGAAAGCGTAAAACGGAGGATTTATATGAATTACAAAGACACTTTAATGTGGAAAGAGATTAACGAAACGCCGAGAATTTTCGGCGAGATACAAAGCGAAAACGCCGAAGTTATGCAAAACCTCGTTGCGGCAATTAAAGAGAGCAAAGCGACCAACTTCGTCGCGGCGGCAAGAGGTACGAGCGATCACGCGCTTATATTTTTTAAATATCTTCTCGAAATCAATTCTAATTACACGGTAGGTTTATCCGCGCCGAGCGTCGTTACGCTTTATAAAGGTAAAATCAACTACGCCAACAGTATAGTTATAGGTTGCAGCCAGAGCGGAAAAGCGGCGGACGTATTAGAAGTAATCAGAAAGGGTAACGAACAAGGCGCGATAACCATAAGCGTTACCAACGACAGACAAAGCCCACTCGCAAAAGAAGCGAAATTTCACTTGTATTGCGATTGTGGCGAAGAAAAGAGCGTTGCCGCTACTAAGACTTTCAGTTCGCAACTTTATCTTTTGTTGTGGCTTGCCGCGGAACTTTCCAGAAAGAAAGACGATTTAGAGTACTTGAAAAATCTCAAAACCGAAATCGAACACGTTATTCCGCAAATCGACGAACTCACCACGAAATACGCGGATAAGTTCAAAAATATGAAGAGCGGTTTCGTTCTTTCGCGCGGACTTACTTACGCCATCGCGTTGGAAGCGACGCTTAAACTTCAAGAAACGTGCTATATCCAGATGAAAGGTTATCCGGGGAGCGACTTCTATCACGGACCTATGGCTATGGTAAACGAAGAGACGCCCGTCGTCATTTATTGCGCTAAAAACAACGGCGACGACGAAATGCAGAGCCTCGTTCGAGCGGATCAAATTAAGATTATCGAAAAGATGATAAGCCTTAACGCGCCCGTGCTATTAGTTACCAACGATTGCGTTTTAACGGGTAAATCGTCTAAGTGCAACGACGCTCTCATCAACTTCAGCGTTCCCGAAGAAATAACGATGTTCGCGTTCGCGTTGTTCGCTCAGATGTTCGCTTGTAAAATCTCTTGCGGCATAGGTAATAACCCCGACGCGCCCAGAGCGTTAAATAAGGTTACGATAACCAAATAATTAAAACTATTTTTTCGTGGCGTAGCGATAAAGTATCGCTACGCCACGAGCATATTATCAAGCCTCTAAACACCGTTAGCCGTTTACTACTTTGCAACGGAGAGAGTGTAAGAAAAAAATTATTTTAGGCAACATAGAATTAACGGTTATTTATTGATTGACAAGGTTAAAGCAATGTGATAAAATATAATCGTAACAAAAAACAATCCTCGTAACTGACGGATTAAAGCGGAGCACCGCAAAGAAACGAGGGTTATATTTTCAGTCGACCGTCTGGGCACAGCGTAAACCGTTTACGGTTGAGCGTGTCCTTATATTTTTATTAGGAGGATTTTTATGAAGAAAGTCGGAATAGTAATGGGCAGCGATAGCGATTTGCCGATAATAAAAAAGGCGACGGACGTTCTTAAAACGTTAGACGTTCCGTTCGAAGTGCACGTATATTCGGCGCACCGTACGCCCGAGCAGGCGAGAGAGTTCGCCGTAAACGCAAAAAAGAACGGCTTCGGCGTAATTATCGCCGCCGCGGGAATGGCTGCGCATCTTGCGGGCGCGATTGCCGCGAACACGACTTTGCCCGTAATAGGCATACCTTGCAAATCCTCTAATTTAGAAGGCTTAGACGCGCTTTTATCCACCGTTCAAATGCCGACGGGAATCCCCGTCGCGACGGTTGCAATAAACGGCGGGGCTAACGCGGCGATATTGGCGGCGCAAATTATCGCGCTTTCTGACGAGACGCTCGCCGAAAAACTCGGCGCTAAACGTGTTGCGGACGAAAAAGCCGTTTTAGAAAAAGACGCCGCAATCATAAATTCGTTATAAATCAATTATTTAATATAAGGAGACTACATTTATGCAAAAAAATCTTGTTTACACGGGAAAGACGAAAGACGTATACTCGCTCGAAAACGGCAATTACCTCTTAAAGTTTAAGGACGATTGCACGGGAAAAGACGGGGTATTCGATCCGGGCGAAAACGCGGTCGGTTTAACCATCGACGGCGTAGGCGACGTAAACTTGCGTATGTCTATTTATTTCTTTGAGAAGATAAACGCGGCGGGCATTAAAACGCATTACGTTAGCGCAAATCTTGCGGATACAACGATGGAAGTTTTACCTGCGAAGGTTTTCGGAAAAGGTCTCGAAGTTATTTGCCGTTATAAAGCGGTGGGTAGTTTTTATCGCAGATACGGCGACTATATAGAAGAAGGCGCGGATCTTCCCGCTTACGTCGAAATGACGTTTAAGAACGACGCGAAAGGCGATCCTCTCGTTATTAAAGACGCGCTCGTCGCGCTCGGCGTAATGACTGAAAAACAGTACGACGATATAAAAGACGAAACGCAGAAAATCACCGCGATCGTCGCGGAAGATCTTAAAGCGAAAGGTCTCGATCTTTACGATATAAAATTCGAATTCGGATACGACGCGAACGGTAACGTTATGCTTATCGACGAAATAGCGTCGGGCAATATGCGCGTGTATAAAGACGGCAAATACGTCGATCCCATGACTTTATCCAAACTCTTCTTCGCTTAATAAGGGGTAAGACTTATGGGAGGTTTTTTCGGAATCGCTTCGAAACGCAACTGTATGACGGACGTGTTTTTCGGAGTCGATTACCATTCGCATCTCGGAACTCGTCGCGGGGGTATCGCCGCGTACGATAAAGAGATAGGCTTGCAACGTAAAATACACAACATAGAAAATTCTCCGTTCAGAACGAAGTTTGAAAACATATTCGAAGAAATGAGCGGAACGTCGGCGATAGGTTGCATAAGCGATACTGATCCGCAACCTATGTTGATACGTTCTAAACTCGGTACTTACGCTATATCGACGATCGGCATAATAAACAACGCCGAAACGCTCGTTAAAGAATGTTTAGATCTTAAAGGCGGGTACTTCGACGCGATGACGGGCGGTGCGGTGAACACCACGGAACTCGTAGCCGCGCTTATAAACCAAAAAGACGACTTCGCCGAAGGCATTAAATACGCTCAAACGAAAATAGACGGCACTTGCACCGTGCTTATACTAACCGACGACGGCTCTATAATCGCCGCGCGCGACAAAGTGGGCAGACTTCCGCTTTCCGTCGGCAAAGACGAGGACGGGTACGCGGTTACTTTCGAATCGTTCGCCTATCAAAAACTCGGTTACGCCGACGAAAAAGAATTGGGCTCGGGCGAGATCGTAAAGATAACTCCGAACGGAATAGAAGTTTTAGCGAAAGCGGGAACGAAAAAGCGTATGTGTTCGTTTTTGTGGAGTTATTACGGTTATCCGACCGCCACTTACGAAGGCGTTAACGTAGAGGCTATGCGTTGTCGCAACGGCGAGATTATGGCGGAACGCGATAAAAAGAATAAGTCCGCCGAGAACGTCGATTACGTCGGAGGCGTGCCCGATTCCGGAACTCCGCACGCGATAGGTTACGCGAACGCGAGCGGTAAAAAATTCGCGAGGGCGTTTATAAAGTATACGCCGACTTGGGCGAGAAGTTTTACGCCCGCCAAACAGTCGGATAGGGCGAAAGTCGCTAAAATGAAGCAAATACCCGTTCACGATTATATCAAGGACAAGAATTTGTTGTTCGTAGACGACTCTATCGTTCGCGGCACGCAACTAAAAGAGACGGTGGAATTTTTGTACGAAAACGGCGCGAAGTCGGTGCACATGCGTTCGGCTTGCCCGCCCATTATGTACGGTTGCAAATATCTCAATTTTTCGCGCTCGACGAGCGATATGGAATTGATAGCGCGCAGAGTGATAAAAGAACTCGAAGGCGAAGAAGGCTTTAACCACATAGAAGAATACTCTGACGGCGAAACGGAGCGCGGCAAAGCGTTAAGACGCGCTATATGCGAGAAGTTTAATTTCGCGTCGTTAGAATTTCAAACGTTAGAAGGTATCGTAAAGGCGATAGGCTTAAAAGAATGCGATTTATGCACTTATTGCTGGAACGGAAAGGAATAAATTATGTTAAACAAATCAAAATCTGACAGTTACGCAAGCGCGGGCGTTGACATTACCGCGGGATACAAATCGGTCGAATTGATGAAAAAACACGTGGCGAGAACCAAAAACGAAGGGTGTCTCGACGACGTGGGCGGTTTCGGCGGTTGCTTCGGGCTCGACCTTAACGGAATTAAAGAACCCGTACTCGTTTCGGGAACGGACGGCGTAGGCACAAAAATTAAACTCGCAATGATGCTCGATAAACACGACACGATAGGCATTGACTGCGTGGCAATGTGCGTGAACGACGTTATTTGTTGCGGCGCAAAACCCTTGTTCTTTTTAGACTATATCGCTTGCGGCAAGAACTATCCCGAGAAAATCGCGGACATAGTCGGCGGTGTGGCGGAAGGTTGCGTTCGCGCGGGTTGCGCGCTTATAGGCGGCGAAACGGCGGAACACCCCGGACTTATGCCGGTTGACGATTACGACTTGGCGGGTTATTGCACGGGAATAGTCGATAAAAGCAAAATGCTCGATAAAAACACCGTAAAAGAGGGCGACGCAGTAATCGCGCTCGCTTCTTCGGGCGTTCACTCCAACGGGTTCTCGCTCGTTAGAAAAGTGTTCGATATAGAGAACGCCGACCTCACTTCTCCGATAGAAGCGTTGGGCGGTAAATCTCTCGGCGAAACGCTCTTGACTCCGACTAAAATTTACGTCAAGTCAATGCTTAAATTATTCGAAAGCGTAACGGTTAAAGCGGTGTCGCACATAACGGGCGGCGGCTTTTACGAGAATATTCCGAGAAGTTTACCGAAAGGGTACGGCGCGAAAATAAACAAAGCGTCCGTTAAGATTTTACCGATATTCGACCTTATCGCAAAGACGGGCGGCATATCCGAAAGAGATATGTTCAACACCTTTAATATGGGTGTCGGAATGAGCGTCGTCGTAGCGAAACAAGACGAGGAAAAAGCGTTATCTATTCTCCGCGATTGCGGCGAGGACGCGTACGTTATCGGCGAAATAGTTAAATCGGAAAACGAAATAGAGATATGTTAAAGAAGATTGCCGACGGGATAGCCGCGGGGCTTATGATAATTATCGGTTGCGCGGTGTATCTCGCTTGCGAAAACAAAGTCGTCGGAGCGATATTTTTCTCCGTCGCGTTGCTTACCATTTGCTATAAAGGATATTCGCTCTTTACGGGCAAAGTAGGGTTTTTACCCGAAAAGCACGGAAAAGAGGACGTAAGCGTTTTGCTTTTAGGTCTGCTCGGAAACGCGACAGCGACTTGCGCGTTAGGTTATCTATTGGGATTAGCGATGCCGAATCTTCGCGAAGCGGCGGTTAACTCGTATAACGCCAAACTTGCGCAAGAATGGTATCAAACGCTCGTTCGTGCCGCGTTTTGCGGTGTGCTTATGTACGTTGCCGTAAGCGTGTTTAAAGAGAATAAAAGCGTAGTCGGCATAATATTTGCAGTACCCGTTTTTATATTGAGCGGCTTCGAACACTCGATAGCGGATATGGGCTACTTTGCAATATCGGGACAGGCGTCGGCAAAAGCGTTCTTATTTATAGTAAACGTTTTAATCGGCAACTCGATAGGCGGAGTCGCGCTTCCGCTCGTTACGGGAAAACTTAAAATAGAAAGAAAAAAAACGACGGGGAGCGATAACGACAATGAGTAAAAACGTCGTAGTTTTGGTGTCGGGCGGCGGAACTAATCTTCAAGCCCTCATAAACGCCGAAAAACGCGGAGAACTTATAAACGGAAAAATAACTTGCGTAATCTCATCTAAGGCGGACGCGTACGCGCTTACCCGCGCGAGAGACAACGGAATAAAAACGCGGGTTATAATAAGGCGTGATTTTTCGGACGTTCACTCGTATAGCGAAGCGATCGTTCGCGCATTGAAAGAGGAGCAAGCCGACGTCGTAGTTTACGCGGGGTTTATGACTATTTTAGACGAAAGCGTATGCGACGAATACGACGGAAAAATGCTAAACGTGCACCCGTCGCTTATTCCGTCATTTTGCGGAAAAGGCTATTACGGGCTTAAAGTACACGAAGAAGCGTTAAGAAAAGGCGTTAAGGTTTCGGGCGCAACCGTGCATTTCGTAACGAAGGAGTGCGACGGCGGACCGATAATATTGCAAAAGGCGGTCGAAGTGAAAGACGACGATACGCCCGAAGTCTTGCAAAAGCGCATTATGGAAAACGCGGAATGGATAATTCTTCCGCAAGCGGTAAGCCTTTTGTGTCAAGACAGAATATCTATAAAAGACGGAAAAACGATAATAAAATAAAGGCGGTTATTATGGAAATTAAAAGCGTTGCGAGCGAACTTAATTCGCTTGCGTATCACGGCAGAGGCATTATGATAGGCAAAAGCGCGGACGGTAAAAACGCGGTTATCGCGTATTTTATCATGGGACGTAGCGAAAACAGTCGCAACCGCGTATTCGTAGAGGACGGCGACGGCATAAGAACGCAAGCGTTCGACGAAAGCAAAATGGTAGATCCGCACCTTATCATTTACGCGCCCGTGCGCGTGCTCGGCAATAAGACGATAGTTACCAACGGCGATCAGACGGATACGTTATATAATCTTATGGACGCGCAGTACACTTTCGAACAAGCGTTGCGTACACGTGAATTCGAGGACGATGCTCCCAACTACACGCCCCGCATATCGGGCGTAGTGCGTTTGGAAAACGCGAATATGAATTTTGCGTTATCTATCTTAAAATCGGCGGAGGGCGACGCGTCGTCTTGCCAAAGATATACTTACGCTTATTCTAATCCCGTAAACGGACGCGCCAAGTTTATACACACGTATAAATGCGACGGCTCGCCGCTTCCGAGTTTCGAGGGAGAACCCAAAACCTTGCAACTTCCCGACGTTGGTATCGACGAACTGTCGGAAATTATCTGGAATAACTTAAACGCGGACAACAAGGTATCGTTGTTCGTGAGATATATAAATCTCGAAACGGGTAAGTTCGAATCGAGAATAATAAACAAAAACGTTTAAGGAGAACGAAATGAAAGAATTTGAATTGAAATACGGTTGCAATCCCAATCAAAAACCGTCTAAAATCTATATGAACGACGGCGGCGAATTGCCCATCGAGATATTAAACGGTAGACCGGGGTACATAAACTTTTTGGACGCGTTTAACTCTTGGCAACTCGTCAAAGAACTTAAAGAGGCGACGGGGCTTGCTTGCGCCACTTCTTTTAAGCACGTCAGTCCGACTTCGGCGGCGGTAGGTATTCCGCTTTCCGACACGCTTAAAAAGGCGTGTTTTGCGGACGATATAGAAGGGCTTGACGACTCTCCGCTCGCTTGCGCTTACGCTCGCGCTCGCGGAACGGATCGTATGTGTTCTTTCGGTGATTGGGTTGCGCTCTCCGACGTTTGCGACGTTACCACCGCTAAAATGATTAAACGCGAGGTATCCGACGGCGTTATCGCGCCCGACTACGAACCCGCCGCGCTCGAAATATTAAAGGCTAAAAGAAAAGGCACGTACAACGTGGTAAAAATAAACCCCGACTACGTTCCGCAAGAAAAAGAAATAAAACAAGTGTTCGGTATAACTTTCGAACAAGGCAGAAACAATTTTAAGATTAACTCGGACCTTCTTAAAAATATCGTTACCGCCAATAAGAATTTGCCCGAAAGCGCGGCTCGCGATTTGATTATCGCGCTTATCACGCTTAAATATACTCAGTCCAACTCGGTTTGCTACGCGACGGACGGGCAGGCTATCGGAGTAGGAGCGGGGCAGCAATCGCGTATACATTGTACGCGTCTTGCGGGCAGTAAAGCGGATACGTGGTTCTTGCGTCAACACGATAAAGTTCTCAATCTTCCCTTTAAGTCTGATATCGGCAGAGCGGACAGAGACAACGTTATCGACGGCTATATAAATCAAAACGAAGAGGACGTTTGCGCCGACGGCGTATGGCAAAAATACTTTACCGTTCGTCCCGAACCATTTACGCTCGAAGAGCAGAGAGAATACTTAAAGACGAAAGACGGCGTTGCGTTAGGCTCCGACGCGTTCTTCCCGTTTTACGACAATATCGAACGCGCCAAAAAGAGCGGCGTCAAGTACGTTGCGCAACCGGGCGGTTCTATAAGAGACGACGCGGTTATCGACTGTTGCGACAAATACGGTATGGTAATGTGCTTTACCGGTATGCGTCTGTTCCATCATTAAGGTGATAATATGCAAATAATGGTGATAGGCGGCGGCGGAAGAGAACACGCCGTAATAAAAAAGATAAAAGAAAATAAATCGGTGGAAAAAATTTACGCGCTTCCCGGCAACGGCGGTATCGCCGACGACGCGACGTGCGTGGATATTTCCGCCACGGATATAGAAAAAATTACGGCTTTCGCGACGGAGAATAAAATAGACTACGCCGTCGTTACGCCGGACGATCCGTTGGTTTTAGGCGTGGTGGACGCGCTGGAAGAAAAAGGCGTGCCGTGCTTCGGACCGAATAAGGCTGCGGCGATAATAGAGGGCAGTAAGGTTTTTTCTAAGAATCTAATGAAAAAATACGGTATTCCCACCGCGGAATACGAAACGTTCGACGATGCGGACGAGGCTATTAAATATCTCGATAAAGCCGCCGTACCCGTGGTTATAAAAGCGGACGGGCTCGCGCTCGGTAAAGGCGTTATCATTGCGAACACCCGCGAGCAAGCGAAAGACGCCGTAATCGGCATAATGAAAGATAAACGTTTCGGCAAAAGCGGCGATAAAATCGTTATAGAAGAATTTTTGACGGGACCGGAAGTGTCCGTTCTCTCGTTTACCGACGGAGAAACGGTTGTTCCGATGGTGTCGTCTATGGATCATAAACGCGCGTTAGACGGAGACGAAGGTTTAAATACCGGCGGAATGGGTACTATCGCGCCCAATCCCTTTTACACGGCGGACGTGGCGCGCGAATGCGAAGAAAAGATTTTCTTACCCACGATACGCGCGATGAAAAAAGAGGGCAGAACCTTTAAGGGGTGCTTGTATTTCGGACTTATGCTTACCGAAAAAGGACCTAAGGTGATAGAATATAATTGCCGTTTCGGCGATCCCGAAACGCAAGTCGTGTTACCCCTCTTAAAAAGCGATTTGCTCGACGTGATGCGGGCGACGACGGAGGGAAGATTAAAAGACGTTTCCGTCGAATTTTACGATAAAAGCGCGTGTTGCGTTATAGCGGCGTCAAAGGGTTATCCCGAGTCTTACGAAAAGGGTTACGAGATAACTATTCCTAACGAAATAAAACCCGACGTTTTCGTCGCGGGCGCAAAAATTAAGGACGGCAAACTGCTAACTAACGGCGGCAGAGTTTTAGGCGTTACGAGCGTAGCCGACAACTTAAAGCAAGCGATAGATAAATCTTACGAAAAAATAGCGAAAATAACCTTTTCAAACAAATATTACCGCGCGGACATAGGCGCGAAAGCATTAAAAGCAACGGAGCGTAGTTTATAAAATGGTTTACAGAGTTTACGTAGAAAAAAAGAAAGAACTCGCAAACGAAGCAAGATCGCTTCTTTCGGACGCGAAAGGCTTGCTCGGTATAAAAAATCTCAAAGACGTCAGAGTATTTAACCGTTACGACGCAGAAAATATATCCGAAGAATTGTTCGATTACGCGGTTAAAACGGTTTTTTCCGAACCGCAACTCGATATAGCGAGCGATACGCTCGAAGCGGACGACGCGGCGGTAACGTTCGCAACGGAATTTTTACCGGGGCAGTTCGATCAACGCGCGGATAGCGCGGCGCAATGTATTCAAATAATATCGCAGTCAGATCGCCCCGTTATTCGTTCGGCGAAGGTGTACGCGTTATACGGCGATTTGACAGATAAAGACGTCGCCGAAATAAAAAAATATGTAATAAACCCCGTAGAATCGCGCGAAGCGTCGCTCGATAAACCCGAAACGCTTGCCGTTAAATACGACGTTCCCGAAAAGGTTAAAACCTTAGACGGATTTTTGGCGTTGGATCGCACGGGACTCGAAAACCTCGTTAAAACGATGGGGCTCGCTATGGACGCGGACGACGCTGCGTTCTGTCAGACTTATTTTAAGTCGGAAAACAGAGAACCGACGGTAACCGAAATAAGAATGATAGATACTTATTGGTCGGACCATTGTCGCCATACCACCTTTTTGACGGTGATAGACGACGTTCAATTCGAGGACGAATTATTGAAAAAGACTTACGACGAGTATATCGCCGTGAGAAAGCAACTCGGCAGAACTAAGCCCGTGTGCCTTATGGACGTGGCTACCGTCGCCGTGAAATATCTTAAATCTCAGGGTAAGTTAGACAAGTTGGACGAGTCCGAAGAGATTAACGCTTGCACGGTAAAAATAACCGTAGAAGCGGACGGGGTTAAAGAACCGTGGTTGTTGTTATTTAAAAACGAAACGCACAATCACCCGACGGAGATTGAACCGTTCGGCGGCGCGGCAACGTGTATAGGCGGCGCGATACGCGACCCGTTATCGGGCAGAAGTTACGTATACGGCGCGATGCGTTTGACGGGCGCGGCTGATCCTACCGTTCCCGTAAGCGAGACGATAGAAGGCAAACTTCCGCAACGCAAAATAGTAACGACCGCCGCAAACGGCTATTCTTCTTACGGCAACCAAATAGGGCTTGCCACGGGGTTAGTCGACGAAATATATCATTCGGGCTACGCGGCAAAGCGTATGGAAATCGGCGCGGTTATCGCGGCTGCTCCCGCTGAGAACGTTCGTAGAGAACGCCCGACGGCGGGCGACGTCGTAATATTGCTCGGCGGCGGAACGGGGCGCGACGGTATAGGAGGTGCAACGGGTTCTTCTAAGGCGCACGACTCGCACTCGGTAGAAACTTGTGGCGCGGAAGTTCAAAAAGGCAACGCGCCCGAAGAAAGAAAACTTCAACGTCTGTTCCGCAATAAACGAGCGACTTTAATGATTAAGCGTTGCAACGATTTCGGCGCGGGCGGCGTGTCCGTCGCGGTAGGCGAACTTGCGGACGGATTGGAAATAGATTTAAACGCCGTACCTAAAAAATACGAAGGACTCGACGGTACTGAACTTGCCATAAGCGAATCTCAAGAGCGTATGGCGGTAGTAGTAGAGCCGCAAAACGTCGACGCGTTTTTGAAACTTGCGGAGGAAGAAAACCTCGTCGCTCGTCCCATCGCGCGCGTTACCGAAAGCCCGCGACTCGTAATGATTTGGAACGGCGTGAAAATAGTTGATATAAGCAGAGAATTTTTAAATTCTAACGGCGCGGACAAACACGCGATTGCCGCACCCGAAAAACCGAAAGCGTTCGATAAAGCAATAGACGGCGGCTTTACGGAAAACTACGAAAAAATCGCTGCGGACTTAAATATATGCTCTAAACGCGGACTGTCCGAGCGTTTCGACTCGACGATAGGCGCGGGAACGGTTCTCATGCCGTTCGGCGGAAAAAATCAACTTACGCCCATTCAAGCGATGGTGCAGAAGATATCGGTGGAAAAAAATCACACCGACGACTGTTCGCTTATGGCGTGGGGATATAACCCGTTCATATCCGAAAAAAGCCCGTACCACGGCGCGTATCTCGCGGTAGTGGAATCCATCGCGAAACTTATCGCGACGGGCGCGGATTTTAACGACGTATACTTGACTTTCCAAGAATATTTCGAAAGACTCGGCAACGATAAAAAGCGTTGGGGCAAACCGCTTGCCGCGCTCTTGGGCGCGTTTAAGGCGCAAAAAGAATTGGGCGTCGCTTCTATCGGCGGAAAAGACTCTATGAGCGGATCTTTTGAAAACATCAACGTTCCGCCCACGCTCGTATCCTTTGCCGTAACCACGCAAAAAACGGGCGACGTCGTATCTCCTGAATTTAAGAAGGTCGGCGACGACGTAATTATGCTTACGCCCGACTACGACGAAGAGACGAAATTGCCCGATACCAAATCGTTAATAGATACCTTTAACGCGGTTACCGCGCTTATGCGTTCGGGTAAAGTCCTCGCGTGCTACACTCCGACTATCGGCGGCGTGGCGGAAGCGGTTATGAAATCGGCGTTCGGCAACGGAGTAGGGTTTAAGTTTAACGACGCGCTTTCCGTAAAAGACTTGTTCTCGTACGCTTACGGTTCGTTCTTGCTCGAATTGGACGGCAAGGCGGACGGCTCTATAAAGGGCGCGAAAGTTATAGGTACCGTTACGGACGACGGAAAACTCACGCTTAACGGCGAGAGCGTCGACGTAAAACGCTTGCTTAAAATATACGAAGATAAATTAGAGGGCGTGTACGCTTGCAATATAGCGGACGAAAAAACGCCCGTATGCAACTTCTCGTACGCCGCGGAAAAATATCCGTCGCCTGCGATAAAGGTTGCAAAGCCCAAGTTTATAATTCCCGCGTTCCCCGGAACTAACTGCGAATACGACAGCGCGAAGGCGGTACGTGACGCGGGAGGCGAACCCGAAATAATAGTTATAAACAACCTCAATTCCGACGGAATACGCGCGAGCGTAGATAAATTCGCAACCGCGCTTAAAACCGCGCAAGCCGTGTTTATCCCCGGTGGATTTTCAGGCGGAGACGAACCCGACGGAAGCGGCAAATTCATAACGGCTTTCTTCCGCAACGCGGCGATAAAAGACGGAGTTACCGAGTTGCTCGAAAACCGCGACGGACTTATGTGCGGTATATGCAACGGCTTCCAAGCGTTGATTAAATTAGGTTTAGTGCCTTACGGTAAAATAATAGATACCGACGAAAACTGCCCGACGCTCACGTTTAACACGATAGCGCGCCACCAATCGCGCATCGTTAGCACGCGCGTGGCGTCCAATAAATCGCCGTGGCTCTCGTTTACTAACGTCGGCGATATATATTCCGTACCCATATCTCACGGCGAAGGAAGATTTTTGGCGAGCGAAGAACTTATAAAGCAACTCGCCGCTAACGGACAAATCGCGACGCAGTACGTAGACTTAGACGGCAACGCGACGAGCGACGTGAGGTTTAACCCCAATAATTCGGCTTACGCGATAGAGGGCATAACCTCGCCGGACGGCAGAGTGTTCGGTAAAATGGGACATAGCGAGCGCGTCGGCAAAGGACTTTATAAAAACGTCGTCGGTAACTACGATATTCGTATGTTCGAGGCGGCTGTAAAATACTTTAAATAATAGAATTAAGGAGAAAAATTATGGCTTACTTGTCGGATATTGAAATAGCGCAAAATTGCAAAATGCAACCGATAACCGAAATCGCAAAGAAAATAGGTTTAACCGAGGACGAGATAGACCTTTACGGAAAATACAAAGCGAAAATTAATCCGTCCGTAATAGATAAAAAATCTAAAACCAACGGTAAACTCGTACTCGTTACCGCGATAACGCCCACCGCAGCGGGCGAGGGGAAAACCACCACGACGATAGGACTTGCGGACGGGCTTTCCCGCATAGGTAAAAAGGTTACCGTCGCTCTTCGCGAACCGTCGCTCGGACCCGTATTCGGCGTTAAAGGCGGCGCGGCGGGAGGCGGTTACGCGCAAGTGGTACCGATGGAAGACATAAATCTCCACTTCACGGGCGATTTTCACGCGATCGGCGCGGCGAACAATCTTCTTGCGGCGATGCTCGACAACCATATCCACCAAGGAAATAAACTCGGTATAGACGTCAGAAGAATTACTTGGAAACGTTGCGTCGATATGAACGACAGACAGTTGCGTTTTATCACGGACGGACTCGGCGGAAAAACTAACGGCGTTCCGAGAGAGGACGGGTTCGAAATAACCGTCGCTAGCGAAATTATGGCGATATTCTGTCTTGCTAGCGATATCTCAGATTTGAAAAAACGTTTAGGAAAAATCGTCGTCGGCTATACTTACGACGACAAACCCGTTACGGCGGAAGATTTACACGCCGTCGGCGCGATGACGGCGTTGTTAAAGGACGCAATCAAGCCTAATCTCGTGCAGACGTTAGAGGGTACGCCCGCGCTCGTTCACGGCGGACCGTTTGCCAATATCGCTCACGGTTGCAATTCCGTTATCGCAACGAAACTTGCGCTTAAAACGGGCGAATACGCGGTTACGGAAGCAGGATTCGGAGCGGATCTCGGTGCGGAAAAATTCCTCGATATTAAATGCAGAGTCGCGGGGCTTACTCCCGCCGCGGTGGTAGTCGTCGCGACGGTGCGTGCGCTTAAAATGCACGGCGGCGCGGATAAAAAGAATCTCGCGGAAGAAAATCTCGACGCGCTATCTTACGGTATGCCTAACCTTTTACGGCACGTTTCCAATATTAAAAACGTTTACGGCTTGCCTTGCGTCGTCGCCGTAAACCGTTTCCCGACGGATACGCAAGAGGAGATAAACGCGGTTATAAAAGAATGTGAAAAACTCGGCGTAAACGTCGTGTTGTCCGAAGTATGGGCGAAAGGCGGCGAGGGCGGCGAAAATCTAGCGCGTGAAGTAGTTCGTTTGTGCGAAGAGGAAAAAGGAAACTTCAAATTTTCTTACGACGTCGACGGCGAAATAGAGGACAAAATAGCCGCGATAGTTACGAAAGTATACGGCGGCAAAGACGTAGCGTTTTTACCCGCCGCTAAAAAGCAGATTGCAAAACTTAAAGAACAAGGATTCGGCGATTTACCCGTTTGCATGGCTAAAACGCAATACAGTTTTTCCGACGATCCGACTAAACTCGGCGCTCCTACCGACTTTACCGTAACGGTAAGAAACGTTAAAATATCCGCGGGCGCAGGCTTTATAGTCGTTTACACGGGCGACATTATGACGATGCCGGGGCTTCCCAAAGTTCCGTCGGCGGAGAATATCGACGTGGACGACGACGGAAAAATAACGGGTTTGTTTTAATACCGCCTACGATAAATAAAAATAAGGAAGTTTTTATGCTTAAAATTAACGCGAAAACGGTTTGTTTCGAAGAATATTCCGACGCAAAAGAGGCGGCGGAGAGGTATATTCTTTTAAATAATTCGTTAAACGACTCGCGCTATACGATATTCCCCGCGTTCTGCGACGTGCACGTGCATTTCAGAGAACCGGGTTTTTCGTATAAAGAAACGATAGCGTCGGGGTGCGCCGCGGCGGCGCGCGGAGGGTATACCGCGGTTTGTACTATGCCTAACCTAAATCCCGTTCCCGATCGTGCAGAAAACTTGAAAGCGCAAACGGACTTAATTGCCGCGCAAGCGACGATAAACGTTTATCCATACGGCGCGATAACGGTTGGAGAGAAAGGCGAAACGCTTTCCGATATGCAAAATCTCGCGGATAAAGTCGTCGCTTTTTCGGACGACGGGCGCGGCGTGCAGTCGGAAGAACTTATGAAACGCGCTATGCTTACCGCAAAAACGCTCGGTAAAAAAATCGTCGCGCATTGCGAGGACAACTCTTTATTGTTCGGCGGATATATACACGACGGCAAATACGCGAAAGAGCATGGGCATAAAGGTATTAGTTCCGAAAGCGAATGGAAGCCGATAGAACGCGATTTGCGCCTCGTTAAAGAAACGGGTTGCGCCTATCACGTATGCCATATTTCGTGCAAAGAGAGCGTCGAACTTATACGTAAAGCCAAGGCGGAAGGGTTCGACGTTACGTGCGAAACCGCGCCGCATTATCTTTTGCTCGACGAGAGCGACTTAAAAGAGAACGGGCGGTTTAAGATGAATCCGCCGCTACGCGCGGAGAGAGACAGACTCGCGCTAATTGACGGCGTGAAAGACGGAACGATAGATATGATAGCGACGGACCATGCGCCTCATTCCGCGGAAGAAAAGAGCAAAGGCTTAAAAAACAGCGCGTTCGGAGTCGTTGGGCTCGAAACGGCTTTTCCGCTTTTATACACGGGGCTCGTTAAAACGGGCGAAATAACTTTGCAAAAACTAATAGAACTTACGGCGATAAATCCGAGAAAACGGTTTAATATTCCCCTCGGAAGGGATTTCACGGTGTGGAATTTAGAAGAAAAATCTTCGGTAAATTCCGCGGACTTTGTATCCGCGGGCAAAGCCACGCCGTTTGAAGGATACGAAATTTACGGGCAATGTCTTTTAACGGTAAAAGACGGCGTTACCGTTTACGAAAATAAAAAAATAATATAATAGGAGATAACGCAATGGCAAAAAGAACGGACATCAAAAAAGTATTAATCATCGGATCGGGACCTATCGTAATAGGTCAAGCCGCGGAATTCGATTACGCGGGAACGCAGGCATGCCTCGCCCTAAAAGAGGAAGGGTACGAAGTTATTCTTTGCAATTCTAACCCCGCCACGATAATGACGGACGTTTCTATCGCTGACAAGGTATATATGGAACCTCTGACGTTAGAGTACGTCGCTAAGATTTTGCGGTACGAACGCCCCGACGCCATAGTCCCCGGTATTGGCGGACAGACGGGACTTAACCTTGCCATGCAACTCGAAAAGAAAGGCGTACTTAAAGAGTGCGGCGTAGAACTTTTAGGAACTTCGAGCGAAAGTATAGAGCGCGCGGAGGACAGAGAATTGTTCAAGGAAATGTGCGAAAGCATCGGCGAACCCGTCATTCCGTCCGAGATAACATATAATCTCGAAGAAGCGAAAGTCGCGGCGAATAAAATAGGTTACCCCGTAGTGTTGCGCCCCGCGTTCACGTTAGGCGGCACGGGCGGCGGCTTCGCGAATAACGAAGAAGAACTCGTCGAGATAGGCTTAAACGCCTTTAAGTTGTCTCCCGTTCATCAAGTGCTTATCGAAAAGAGCGTAAAGGGTTATAAGGAAATCGAGTTTGAAGTTATGCGTGATTCCGAGGATACGGCGATAACCATTTGCGGAATGGAAAACATAGATCCCGTAGGCGTGCATACGGGCGACTCCGCGGTCGTCGCGCCTATCTTGTCGCTGAATAAACACGATCTTAAAATGCTTAACGACAGCGCGATAAAAATTATTCGCGAACTCAAAATATCGGGCGGTTGCAACGTTCAGTTCGCGCTCAATCCGTATACGAGCGAGTATTATCTCATAGAAGTAAACCCGCGCGTGTCGAGATCTTCCGCTCTCGCGTCTAAGGCGAGCGGATATCCGATCGCGAGAGTTACGGCGAAAATAGCCGTGGGTATGCCGCTTCGCGATATTCCCGTTGCGGGCGGAACGGCGGCAATAGAACCGTCGCTCGATTACGTCGTGGCGAAGTTCCCGCGTTTCCCGTTCGATAAATTCGCCGACGCGCCCAACACTCTCGGCACGCAGATGAAAGCGACGGGCGAAGTTATGGGTATAGGCTCGACGTTAGAAGAATGTTTGCTTAAATCCGTCAGATCGTTAGAGACGGGCGTTTGCCATTTTTATCTTCCCAAGTTCGACGCAATGACGAACGAGGAAATTTTCGATTACGTCAAGGAGTTTAAGGACGATAATATTTACGCGGTGTTCGAACTCTTACGTCGCGGCGAAAGCGTAGACTCTATTCATGAAGCGACGGCGATTACTCCGCTCTTTATAGAATCGTTTAAGCGCATAGTCGACGCGGAAGTCGCTCTTAAAGAAGGCAAAGGTGATATAAACGCGTTAAAGACGGCGAAGAAAATCGGGTTTTCCGATAAATATATAGCAAAGACTTGGGGCGTTCCCGAAATCGAAATTTATAAGACACGCAAAGACAACGGAATAATTCCCGTGTTCAAGATGGTCGACACGCTGCACACGGGAAAATATATAGCGTATCTCTATTCGTCTTACACGGGCGAAAACGCGTCGCGCCTTACCGATAAAAAGAAAATAGTCGTTTTAGGCGCGGGACCGATTCGTATAGGGCAGGGCGTTGAATTCGACTATTCCACGGTGCACGCCGTTCAGACGATACGCCGCGCGGGATACGAGGCTATCATTATAAACAACAACCCCGAAACGGTGTCGACCGACTATACCACCGCCGATAAACTCTACTTCGAACCGTTGACGCCCGAGGACGTAATGGCTATAATAGACTTTGAAAAACCCGAAGGCGTTATCGCGTCTCTCGGCGGACAGACGGCGATAAACCTTGCCGAACCGTTGATGCGTCGCGGGGTTAAGATTATCGGTACCGATTGCGCCGCGATAGAGCGCGCGGAAAACCGTGACAGTTTCGAAAAAATATTACTCGAACTTAACATTCCGCAACCCACGGGCAGAGCGGTAACGAAAATCGAGGACGGCGTAGCGGCGGCGAAAGAGATAGGTTATCCGGTACTCGTCAGACCGAGTTTCGTTTTGGGTGGCAGAGCGATGAGAATCGTCGCGAACGAAGAACAACTCCGTCATTATCTTAAAACGGCGGTTGAAATCGACGCGGACAAACCCGTCTTAGTCGATAAATATATCGAAGGCAAGGAAGTGGAAGTAGACGCGATATGCGACGGAAGAGACGTATTCGTCCCCGGAATTATGGAACTCGTCGAACGCACGGGCATACACTCCGGCGATTCTATAAGCGTTTATCCGACTTTCAGTATATCCGATAAGGTTAAAGGCGTAATATTGCAGTACGCTAAAAAATTGGGATTGGGTATAGGCATAGTAGGACTTTATAACATTCAATTCATCGTTGACAAGAACGACGAAGTTTATATAATAGAAGTCAATCCGCGTTCGTCGCGTACCGTACCTTTCCTCTCTAAATCGACGGGGTACAGTTTAGCCGATATCGCGACCGAAGTTATTTTAGGCAAAACGTTAAAAGAACAAGGCATATTCGATATCTATCCCGAAGAGAAGAAACGCTATTACGTCAAAGTTCCCGTATTCTCGTTTAACAAGATAAAGGGGCTCGACGCGTATCTCTCTCCCGAAATGAAATCGACGGGCGAAGCGATAGGTTACGACGACAAATTAAACCGCGCGCTCTATAAAGCGTTGCAAGCGGGCGGTATGCATTTGCAAAATTACGGTTCGGTATTCGTAACGGTTGCCGACAAAGACAAAGAGGAAGTGTTGCCGCAAATCCGTCGTTTTTACAATCTCGGTTTTAATATTTTGGCGACGAAAGGCACGGCGGTTTTCCTTAAAAACAACGGCATCAGAACGCATATCTTAAACAAGATAAGCGACGGTAGCGAGGAAATACCCGACGCTATGAGACAAGGACATATCGCGTACGTAATAAATACGAGAGACGTCGGAGCGTCTATGCAAGAGAGCGACGGGCAAAAAATTCGCCGTCTTGCAACGGAAAACAACGTAAGCATATTCACGTCGCTCGATACGGTACGCGTATTGCTCGACGTGTTAGAAGAGACCACGCTTACCATATCCACGATAGACGCTTAAAGACAGGGAGACTTAATGAAACGGGTTGTACTTAAAATAATCGACAACGCGCAAATCGCGCCGTCCGTTTATAAAATGACGCTATCCGGCGACGTCGGAGCGATTACCGCTTGCGGACAGTTTATAAATATAAAACTCGACGGTCTGTATCTTCGCCGCCCTATATCCGTGTGCGATAAAGACGAAACGTCTCTGACGATTATATATAAGGTAGTCGGCAAGGGAACGGAACTTTTATCCGAAATGCAAGCGGACGACGCGCTCGACGTTTTGACGGGGCTCGGCAACGGTTACGACTTAACGTTATCGGGCGAAAAACCGTTGCTTATAGGCGGCGGGGTAGGCGTTCCGCCCATGTATCTGCTCGCTAGAAAATTGCGCGAGCAAAATAAGAGTGTAAGCGTCGTTCTCGGTTTTAATAAAAAAGAAGAAATATTTTACGAAAACGAGTTTAAGGCTTTGGGGTGTTCGGTTACCGTCGCTACGGCTGACGGAAGTTACGGAGTGAAAGGCTTCGTAACGGACGCTTTCCCGAAAGATTATTCTTATTTTTACGCGTGCGGCCCCGAACCTATGCTTAAAGCCGTGTATAAAACGGCGAAAACGCAGGGACAAATGAGTTTTGAAAAACGTATGGGTTGCGGATTCGGCGCGTGTATGGGTTGTTCGTGTAAGACGATAACGGGATATAAGCGTATATGCAAAGAAGGTCCCGTTTTGAAAACGGAGGAAATACTATGGGAAGATTAAGCGTTGATTTATGCGGAATACTGCTCGACAATCCCGTAATTCCCGCGTCGGGAACCTTCGGCTTCGGCTACGAGTACGCCGAGTTATACGATATAAATATTTTAGGCACGTTTTCTTTTAAGGGTACGACGAAAGAACCGCGTTTCGGCAATCCTACGCCGCGCATAGCGGAATGTTCTTCGGGGCTTATTAACTCCGTCGGACTTCAAAATCCCGGGGTGGAAAAGGTTATAAGCGAAGAATTGCCTAAATTAAAACGCGTGTTCAACAAAAAAGTAATGGCTAACGTAAGCGGGTTTTCGATAGACGATTACGTTTATACTTGTGAAAAACTCGATAAACAAGATATAGTCGGGTGGCTTGAAGTAAACGTAAGTTGTCCCAACGTTCACGGCGGCGGAATGAGTTTCGGTACGAGCGCGAAAGCGGCGGCGGAAGT
>CAZNWP010000017.1:0-20363 GCA_964576995.1 uncultured Christensenella sp.
CTATATAGTAATTTATATATTAAAGTTTAAGGAGAACTTATGCAACAAATAAACGGCGCGATAACGCGTTCTACCGTCGATTACGACGATTTCAAAAACCACGACGGCGAAGTCGTCTCTATTGCGGGCTACATTCACAGAATACGCGAAATGACGGGCTTTTCGTTCGTCATCGTCCGCACGGAACGGGACACGGTTCAGTGCGTGTACTCCCCCGACTTTTCCGACTATCGCTGGGACGAAAGACTTTGCGAAGAAGCGGCGGTTAAAGTAACGGGCAAAATCGTTTCAAGCAAAGACGCGCAAGGCAACGACAGATTCGAACTTCAAATACACGGAATAGAAATACTTTCCCTTCCCGCGGAAACGCTTCCCATCGTAATAAACAAAAAGCAACTCGACGGGATAAACTTAAACACGGTGTTAGACCTTCGTCCCATATCCATGCGCAACCCCAAAGAACGCGCGATATTCAAAATTCAAGAAGGCATAGCGCGCGGATTCAGAGAATATCTCACCTCGCAGAACTTCACGGAAATTCGCTCGCCGAAAATCAACTTCGCGGGCGCGGAAGGCGGCACGAACGTATTCAAACTCGACTACTTCGGCAAAACCGTTTACCTCGCGCAAAGCCCGCAATTATATAAACAAGCGCTCGTCGGCGTATTCCAAAGAGTATTCGAAATCGCCCCCGTGTTCCGCGCGGAACATCACGACACGTCGAGACACCTTAACGAATACACCTCTATGGACTTCGAAATGGGCTTTATAAACGACTTCACGGATATAATGCAGATGGAAACGGGCGCACTTAAATATATAACGTCTCTCTTAAAAACGGACTACGCGAAAGAAGTCGCGCTCTTAAAAGCCGACGTTCCCGAAATAGACTCTATCCCCGCGATAAAGTTTATGGAAGCGAAAGAACTCATTATAAACAAATTCAAATACAAACCGACGGATATGAAAGACTTCGACCCTACCGAAGAAGAACTTTTAGGCAAGTACGCGAAAAAAGAACTCGGCTCGGACTTCTTGTTCGTAACGCATTATCCGTCTAAAAAACGTCCGTTCTACACAATGGACGATCCCGCCGATCCCGAATACACTTTGTCTTTCGACCTCCTTTTCAGAGGCTTAGAAATAACTTCGGGCGGACAACGTATACACGACTACGCCGCGCAAGTGGAAAAAATGAAAAAATGCGGTATGGATCCGGAAGCGTTCGAAACGTATCTTATGCTTCACAAATACGGCGCACCCCCGCACGGCGGACTCGGCATAGGCTTAGAAAGACTTACTATGCACCTCTTGGGCTTTAAAAACGTCAGAGAAGCGACAATGTTCCCAAGAGACATAAACAGAGTTACACCCTAAACGAGTTGTACTTTAACGAAACTTTTATCACTACTACTGAAAAAATAAAAAGGACGCGGCGAACGCTCGGCAAAATCACTCCGCTTTCGCCGCACCGAGGAAGCAATGAAAAAGAAAAACGTCCCTCTTTGGAATTACGACGGGAAACACGTATGGTTTTACGCCGTTACGTATTTTTTGTTAATCTTAAATACGCTTATACTTTCCATCGCCTTATGGGTTAAGAATACTTTCTCCATAAGCGTAACTACGATGGTTTATACTGCGTTCGGCAACAAAACGGGAACGGGACGCGGCGTCGTCGATAACGCCGTGTTATATTGCTTACCCTTCGTGTTCTTTTCTATCCTCGTAGGTTCGGGTATTATCGTATTAAACGCGCGCGTAAAAATCGACGTTAAAATAAAAACGAAACACCCGTTCAGTTTTTCCGAGTTTTTCGAAACGGAACGCGCGTTCGTCGCGGTATTGCTCGCAGTTTATTTCTGCTTTAACGTATTCTACGTGGATAACCGCTTCCGCATAATCGACTATTTGAAAACGAAAAGCCAAACCACCGACTTTTACGAAAACAATTACAAAGATCCTAAAAGCGTCGCCGTAACGAACGGCGGAGACAAGCGCAATCTCATTTACGTATATCTCGAAAGTATGGAATCGAGCGCGGCGTCAGTCGAGGAAGGCGGACTTCAAAAAGATAACTGTATACCCCATTTAACGCAAATGGCTAAAGAGAACGTCTCCTTTTCCGACACGGAAAAGTTGGGCGGCGCAATGCAGTTATCGACCACGAGTTGGACGATGGCGGCGTTATTCGCCACGGGAACGGGCGTGCCTTGGGCGTTTCCCATTAAAGCGAACGAGTATTCGGAGATAGACTTTGAATTTGCTTCCGGCATATACGGGCTCGGCGATTTTTTGCGAGAGCAAGGCTACGCTCAGGAGTTTTTGTGCGGCTCGGATATAAGGTTCGCGGGGCGCGACAAATACTTTAAGGCGCACGGCGATTACGAAATATACGACTATTACACCGCAATAGAAAAAGGATACATTGACGAAAACTACTTCGAATGGTGGGGATTCGAAGATATCAAACTGTTCGATATAGCGACGAAAGAACTTGAAAGGCTCGCCGACGGAGGCAAACCCTTTAACTTTACGATGCTCACCGTAGACCCTCATTCCGTAGGCGGTTACCATTGCGAAAAATGCGAAAACGAATACGAAAACGATACGCTTAACGTAGTCAAGTGCGCGGATAAGCAAGTATACGAGTTCGTAGAATGGATAAAAAAGCAAGACTTTTACGAAAACACTACGATAGTTATTACGGGCGACCATCTCAGAATGGACACCAATTTGACGGGAGACGCCACTCTCGACGAAAGACGTATATACAATTGTTTTATAAACTCGGTGCATAAAGACTCCGACGTAAACTCTAAAAACAGAACGTTCACCACTCTCGATATGTTTCCCACCGTGCTTTCCGCGATGGGTTACGAAATAGAAGGCAACAAACTCGGATTGGGCGTAAACCTCTTTTCCGACGAAAAGACTCTCGCCGAAGAGAAGTCTTTCAACGAACTTAACGCGGAACTC
Source organism: uncultured Christensenella sp. (assembly GCA_964576995.1). Taxonomy (GTDB): domain Bacteria; phylum Bacillota; class Clostridia; order Christensenellales; family Borkfalkiaceae; genus UBA1259. The sequence goes on from CAZNWP010000017.1 coordinate 2,980, forward strand.
GAAAAGAAGTCGGAATATTACTTACAAACCTTTGCGCCCGAATTTTTAGAAACCGGAACAGACGCCGAGGCTTTGGCGGAAACCGCGTACGTTTACGATAACGATGAAAAACGATCTTGATTTTAACGCAAACATAAACGAAACGGAGCAACGGAATACGGATATAAGCGATTCCGACGCTTCCCGTGAGAACACGGAAAACAATTATGGGAAAAACTCGGAAAACTCTACCCTTCATACGAAAAAGCACTTAGTATTCAGTATACTTTTCGTAATTTTCCTCGCGCTCAACACGACGATATTAGTCGTTGCGTATTGGATTAAAAAGACTTATTATATAAATCTAACCGCGCTCGTGTACACGATTTTCGGAAACAACACGGGTACGGGCGGAGGAACGATTTCGTCGGCGGTATGGTTTTGTTTGCCGTTCATTCTCATATCGGTGGCGGCAGGGCTCGCGATAGTATTCCTCAATAAATATTGGAGAATTAAATCTAACGGTTCGGACAAATTCCAAAGACTCTATCTGATAGAGCGCGTATGCTTAATCGTTCTTTTAATTTTATACTTTTTCTTCGACTTAGCGTATATAGAACGCAAGTACGGCGTGTTCGAATTTTTAAGAAACAAAAACGGAAAAACCACGCTTTACGAAGAAAATTACGTTTTTCCGAAAGACGTTAAAATCGAAAGCGACGAAAAACGCAATCTTATTTATATATACCTCGAAAGTATGGAATCGAGTTACGCTTCGAGAGAGGCGGGCGGGCTTAACGACGAAAACTATATCCCCTATCTAACCCGATTAGCGAACGAAAACGTCTCTTTTTCCGATACGGAAAAATTAGGCGGAGCGAGACAAATAGACAGAGCGGGTTGGACGATAGCGTCAATGTTCGCCACGACCACGGGAATACCGTGGGCATTACCCGTCGGCGGCAACGGTTACGGAAACGTCGATTTCAAATTCGCTTCGGGCGTATACGCGCTCGGCGACTTCTTGCACGAACAAGGCTATACGCAAGAATTCTTATGCGGTTCCGACGTGCGCTTCGCGGGAACGGATAAGTTTTTCAAAGGCCACGGCGATTATAAACTATTCGACTTATATACCGCGCGCGAGAAAAAATATATCCCCGACGATTATTTCGTATTTTGGGGTTATGAGGATAGTATTTTATATAAAATAGCGAAAGACGAAATCAAAAATCTCGCCGCCGAAGGCAAACCTTTTAACTTTACCATGACGACGATAGACACTCACGCGAAAGAAGGTTACGTATGCTCCGAATGTAAAAACGAGTTCGACGGAAACAAAACCGCAAACGTTATCGCTTGCGCGGATAAACAATTATACGATTTCGTCGAGTGGATAAAAGGTGAAGATTTTTACGAAAACACCACGATAGTTATTACGGGCGATCATTTGAGAATGGACAAATTCTGCGTCGGAAGCGACGACGAGTACGACGACAGAAGAATATACAATTGTTTTATAAATTCCGCGCATAAAGACGAGACCGACTTACCCGTAAAAAACAGAACGTTCACCGTGTTAGACTTATTCCCCACCGCGCTTTCCGCATTGGGTTACGAGATAGACGGCGACGCGCTCGGATTAGGCGTAAATTTATTCTCGGGGAAAAACACTTTGCCGGAGCAAATGGGTTTTGAAAAATTCGACGCGGAACATCAAAAACAATCTGATTTTTACGTAAGAACGTTCGCGCCGGAGTTTTTGAAAGACGATAAAAGGACTTCCGCCTCCGCGGCTTGCTTACAATTAGAAAAAAATTACAAAAAGAGAATTTATTGAGTAATGAGATACGAAAAGATATTTTTTATTTACAACCCCGCGAGCGGTAAAGGTCGCGTTAAACGCGCTTTACCGAAAATAATCGCCGAAATATCCAAGCGTTGCAACGAATACTCCGTCGCGGAATCTTCTTCCGAAAAAGACTTTGCAGAAAAACTCCGCGAAGCGTGCGGAAAGTTCGACTGCGTGATTTTTTCGGGCGGAGACGGAACTTTCAATATGGCGGTGAACGCCGTCGCTGGAATAACCGACTTGCCCGTATTCGGCTATTTGCCGTCGGGCACGACTTGCGATATGGCGTACAATTTGGGGCTTTCAAAAAAAATAAGCAAAGCGATTAAACAGATTTTCGAAGCGCAACCGATTGGCTACGACGTCGGAAAGGTCGGAGAAAAACGTTTTATTTACGTCGTCAATTCCGGATCTTGCACGCAAGCGGTTTACGAAACCCCCGAAAAATTAAAAAAGAAATTGGGCAAACTCGCATACGCTCTGCACATAGCGGCAAACCTTAAAAGTTCTTTTACCGTAAACAACGTAACCGTCAACGGAACGACCTATTCCACCCCGCTGTTGCTTATATCGAACTCACGCGAAATAGCGTCGTTTAAGGTAAATCCGGACTTTTCTCCGTCGAACGGTAACTATTACGCGATTATCGTTAAAAACGGCAAACTGCGCGGAATAGAAAATATGGTTTACTTCTTCTTAAACGGCGTGAAAAAGTCCGTTAAAAAAGGAAAAATAGACTACATTGAAAACTCGAATTTCGCCGTACGAAGTCAAACGAAATGGAGTGCCGACGGCGAACTTTTAGAACTTAACGGCGTAACAAACATAGGTTACAGCGGCGAAAAACTGAACATCCTCTCGCTAAAAAAATAGCGAAAACTTATACTCTCTCTTCGGATTGAACGTATCCGAAGAGTTTTATTTTAGCCTTTACTTATTACCTAAACGCAAAGCGTTTACTCTCCTGTCCCTTATAAGTCATTGCGAGGAGGGTAACGCCCGACGCAAGCGTTTTACGCCTTGCCGTTGAGGGTTTTGGCGTTTTCTATACGCGCTTTTGCGGCTTTAATTCTCTCGTTCGCTTCCGCGATTTGCGCTTCGCGTTCTTGCTTCATTTTCGCTTGGCGCGCTTTGGGCGAAAGTTTCGCTTCTTCCCACGTTGCTCTTGCCTCCGCTCTTGCCGCCGCGAAATTCGCTTTGTCTACTTCGTGTTGCGCTTTTGCGCTCTCGATCATATCTTTGAAAGGGTGAAATTTTTTTGTCATTTTTTATTCTCCTAAAATTTATTTACGGCTTTGCCGTTTTTACGCTTTAATTATACGCTGTTTTTATTAAAGAAACGCTAATATTTATTTAACGTTCGGTAAAACTTTCGTTAAAAAAACGTAAAAAAACGACGCTTCGACTAAGTTGCCCTTCGCATAGGGATTTTTTAGACACAATAAAAGACTAACGGAAAATTTTCGTTAGTCTTCTTTTTTGATTTGCAAAAACACCCGACTTAACTTTGTTAAGTATAGCGTGCTACACTTTAACTGAAAAATAATTGGTTTAAGAAACCTATATCATCTTCGTTTTCTAAAACGATATCTGTTAACAAATCATAAATTTCCAATAACTCTTCATCAATTATTTTTCCTGTTTCTTGGGCATTAACCAGTGAAGCAACTTATTTACACTATCAAGCAAAGGTATAAACCAAGTGAAAAATTAGTGGAGATATTGCAAGAATATGCTGACAATTGTGATTTTGAAAAAGAAATATTTGTTGAGAAAGAATAACGTGTTTTTTAATAAAGAAAAAAAGGAAACGGTTTTATAAAAGCCAAAACACCGAAAGCCAAAAAGAAGCAAAAACAAGCGATTGCTTCTTATTATGCAAAAAAGAAATCAACAACTAAAAAAGAAAAATACCCCCCTTCCGCAACAATCTTGTTGCGGAAGTTTTCTTCCTACGGAACATGCGGTAAACGCCGTTCGTCGTAATTTATTATTTATTCGTTTTATCACATAAGCGGTGCGAACAACTGCAACACCCCCGCGAACACGCGGTTTACGAGTTTAGCGCGGCGGGCGGTTTTTTCGTCGAGTTCGACGGACTTAGTAAACACGTCCTCGAAATCCGCGGCAACGTCCTTTATTACTTTTTCGTCGTCGGTATACACCGCACACTCGAACTGTTGATAAAAAGAGCGCAAGTCGAAATTTACCGAACCTATAACGACGCACTTTTCGGACAGACAAAGTTTGCTATGCACGAAACTGTTTTTCATGCAATACACCTTAACCCCGTACTCGAGAAGTTTTTCCGCGTTGTTGCGCGACACGGCGTACGTAAACGCTTTATCGGGAACTTCGGGCAAAATTATTCTTACGTCCACGCCCGACGCGGCTTTATTTTTAAGCAATCCCAACACCGTCTCGTCGGGGATAAAATACGGAGTCATTATATAGATGCGTTCGTTCGCGCCCGCTATAACGTTTTCGTACGTATTCTTTCCGACGGATTTCTCAAAATCAAGTCCGTCCGCATACGGGACGACGACGGAGTTATTCTCGTAGTTTTCGTACAGTCCAAAAAAGCGCGAATAATCTTCTTTCTTACGCGTCAAAAATTCCCATTGTCGCAAAAATATTAGAGTAAACGCGTCGGTCGCCGAACCGTCTAAACGAACGCCAGAATCTTTCCAATATCCGTGCATACGCTTTTCGTTTACGTACTCGTCGGCAAGATTGCAACCGCCCGAATACGACGTTTCGCCGTCGATAACTATTATCTTTCTATGATCGCGGTAATTAAGTCCTACGTTGAAAAAGGGATAAAGGCGGTTAAAAGCCGTCAGTTTTATGCCCGATTTAAGTATTCTGTTTTTCATTTTGCGCGACAACACGCTATGACTGCCCATATCGTCGTAAATAATACGCACGTCCACGCCGTGTTTCGCTTTCTCTTCTAAAATATCGGTAATTCTATTAAGCAAAACCCCGTCGGCGATAATGAAAAACTCTATAAACACGAACTTCTCCGCGCGCTCTAATCGCGATATAACGTCGTCGAAAAGCCCCGCGCCCGACGGAAAATAGTTAACGGCGGTATTACGGTACGCACCGAACTTGCCTGCGGAATACAGATATTCGCAATCGTTTTTAACGGCGGCGCAAGCGTCGACGTTCGTCTTTTCGGGACAGAACCCGTCAGCGGCGGCGTACACCGATTTATACCTCTTTTTCGCCTTGCGGAAAAAGAATCGTTCGTCCGACAGTATATAAAATACGAATCCGAAACTGAATCCCAAAAGCAATATAACCATCCACACGGCTTTGGAAAGTCCGTTCTTTGACGAAGAAAGGCACACGAAGCACATACAACAACTTAAAACGAACGACACGACGGCGTAAATCTTAAATAACATTCCCGCCCAAATATTGAGAGCGATAAGCACCGCGAGTTGCGCCACGATGAAAAGCGCGACGATAACCGTTTTAAGCGGACGCAAGCCGTTGCTTTCCGTATGAATTTTAACCGCTTTTCCGTTCTCGCCGTATATCGCTTTGCCGAGCGCGGTTTTTCTTTTTATTCTTTTTTGCATAATTCGTTCTCCGTTTCGACTGCGAGCGATTTTGCTTTTAACAACAACTCGCGCGACGTCTCGACGCTTTTTTCGGTTTTTATCTCGTATTCCGCGTTTTCCTTTTTGAAAATTTTAATCGAAGCAAAAGCAGAACTCACGCACGCGGCGACGCCCGCAAGAGCGAGAAGTATTCCGCAAACGATAGCGCCTGCCCCGTCGAGTTTGACGGCGAGCGCGATCCCGAATAAAATAAACGCGACGCCCGCAATTCCGAAAATCAATCCGAAAGCGGTCGAACGCGCGTGTTTATTTCTCTCTCGCTTGTCGCGCGCGTTGAGTTCTTCTTCCGCCGCCACTTGCAAGAATTGAAGTTCGTCTTTATTTTTTATCTTATGCGGACGACGGAAAGTATAATTAACTATATCCGAATAGTGTTTATGTTCCTCGCGCGTAACGCATTCCCACGAAAAAGCGGCATAAGTTTGCTCTAATTCTTCCGCCTGCTTTTCTTTCACCGAAACGCTTATATAATCGTAATTTTTATAATCTTTCGCTATTTTCATCTTCGTCTTTTTTATCCGTCTCCTCGCTTGCAGCGTTTAACAGTTCGTCCGACAGTTTAACGATTTCCGCTCCGTACTTTGCTTTATTACGTCTGAAAACCGCGTTATAAACGGGATACGCCGCCGCTATCGGAACGCAAGCCGCAAGCATAACGATTATTCCCCACACAAGAATTTTCCACTCTAAAATCATAGTTAAGCCGAGACCGAATACGAGCGTACCTATTACGCCGAGCGATAAACTCCAAATGGCGGGAGTTCTTTTCACTTTGTCGTCCAACTCGCGAAGCCGTTCTATTTTGCTCTTCTCGCGGGGTTCTTCGCCGTATCTGCGTTTTATATCTTCTATTTCGCGCCGTTCGTTTTGAGTCGGCGCAACGTAACTGTATTTAAATTTCTTTTCGTCCATATTTATCGTTTCCTTTAGTATTTTTAAGACTTTTACTTCCTCTGACTATCATTAACACCGCCACGGCGATCGTTACGGTGCACGCGGCAAAACCTACGCCCGCTTTTATAACTATCATTCCGTCGGGTTCGCCGAACGTAGAGAGCATTATCACGGTAAGCGAAACGATCGACATACACGCATCCGCGAAGTTTATGTTGCGCAACGCTTGAACGACGGGATCGTTATATCTTCTCGCTTTAACGAGGTTTAGTATAGCCATCGTCATTTTATAAAAAGTATAAGCGGCGTTCGCAATCGTCATTATTTCACCGCTCTCTATCGGTCTGCGCGATAGCATCATTTCCGTTACGGCGACGGCCATCGCTATTTCGAGAAAGGATAACACCACTCCGCCGAAAACGTACGTTTGCAACTTGCGCTTTTCGTAAACCGCGGGGTTTTCCGCAAACTTCTTTTTAAATCTCGAATCGGCGTACAATATTCCGCCGCGGAAAACTATTATGAAAAAGTAATACGCGGATATTGCGTAATACCATATTAACCCGTACCGTATCGCGGAAACGAGGTTCATCACGGCGAACGCTATCGTCAACGCGAAAGACAAAAGCGAAAAAATCAGAGTCTTAAACCCGTAATTTTCCATTATATTTTCCGTCAATTTGTTCTTTTTTAAAATCGCGGTAACCGTGCCTCTCATAGTCGGTGCGTAAATAACTATCGTGTATACGGAATAACCGAGCGTTATAGCCGCAAAGGCGTAAGACGCGTAAGACAGCATTTGTATAATAATGCTTTCCGACTTCAATAACGCCAAGACGATTGCGACGGCGCAAAAAGCAACGGTTAAAAGGTATATCGTCGCGAGCAGAACGCCGTGCGGGCGTTTAAGCCATTTTAATATTTTATTTTCTTTTTTCATCGACGACACCGCCTATCGTAACGGTGAAAGTCGTACCCTTATTCAGTTCGCTTTCCACCGAGATTTTACCGCCTAAAACGTCTATAACTTTCTTAACGAGCGCAAGGCCCAATCCGTTGCCTTCTTTGGCGTGCGAAGTGTCTCCTTGATAGAATTTATCGAATATCCGCTTACCCGTTTCCTCGTTCATACCTATACCCGTGTCCTTGATTTTAACGACTGCGTTGCCGTCCGACTTACTCAACCGAATAAAAATCTTGCCGCCGCTCGGCGTAAACTTTATTGCGTTCGATAAGAGGTTGTTCCACACTATTTCAAGGTACGACGGCGAAGTCGTAACGCTTATTTCTTCTAAATCGCAATCGAGAATTATCCCCTTGTTCTCTAACGGTTCGTCGAACGCGAAAACCGTTTGCGCAAGCATTTCGTCAAGTCGTACGACTTGCGTTTCCGCTACGATTTTTTGATTTTCCAATTTATTTAGTTTAAGTATATTCATAACTAAATCGGTAAGCCGCGCCGACGCGCGAACGAGAGTTTTTACGTACTCGCTTCTTTCCTCTTTAGAAAGTTTTTCGTTTTGCAAAGCGACGGCGTAGTTTTGTATAACGGCAAGCGGCGTTTTAATTTCGTGCGAAACGTTAGATATAAAATCCGTTTTTAATATTTCGTTTTTAGAAAGTTCCGCCGCCATCTGGCTAAGGTTTTCCATAATACAATCGAAGTCGTCGTATTTATTAAAAGCGTGCCGAGGCGTAAGGCGAACGTTAAAATCGCCCGAAGTTATGCGCTCCGTCGCCTCTAAAATCTCTTCTACGGATCTGTCAACCGTAAAACTACGGCGAACGGCGTCTATCGTCGTGCAAAAAAGCGAAACGCCCAAACACACGATAAGCATTATCGCGGATATTGCCGCCGTGTCGTCGGCGTACGCGTCGCGAACAACGTCGTATATCATAACCGTTGCGGTAACTGTTACCGCTATAACCGAGAAAAACGCGAAGTATCCCGACAACGCTCTTTTAAGTTTCCCGCGCTTTTTCATTTAAGAACCGCCTTGTAGCCTAACCCGTGCACGGTGAGTATTTCGAACCCGTCGCAAGCCGACGTTTTTTCTCTCAGTTTAGACATATACACATCCACCGTGCGCGACGTCGCGGAACTATCGTAATCCCAAAACTCGTCCATAAGTTGCGAACGAGAAAAGGTGCGTTTCGGAAATGAAAGCAACTTGAAAAGCAAATCAAATTCGCGAACGGTCAACGACATTTCCTCGCCGTTTAAGTAGGCGGTATGCTCTTCTGCGTTCATACGCAAGTTTCCCGCGACGAGTTCGCGGCTTTTTTCTATATTCGCGCGGCGCAACAACGCCCCGACTCTCAGCATAAGTATTTCCGCGTCGAAGGGTTTAACGACGTAATCGTCTACACCTATTTTATAACCGTACTGCTTAGACGGTTTATCGTCGAGCGCGGTCATAAACAAAATAGGTATATTTTTATCGGTGAGTCTGACGGTTTTAGCAAGTTCGTAACCGTCGACTTCTGGCATCATTATATCGCTTATTATCATATCGAATTGACGATTTTCCAATTCTTCCAAAGCCGCTTTACCGTCGTAACACGCGACGGCTTCGTAACCGTTATCCGCAAGATACGAACACACTAACCCGTTTAACGCCTTGTCGTCCTCCGCAACTAAAATTCTTACCATAAGTATACTCCTTTATTTTACTCTTTAATTATACCGCGCGGGCTTAATAGAAACGTTAAAAAAACGTTAAAAAATTGTAAAAGTTCGCCACACCCGCAAACACGGCGACGGCGTACGCGCCTTTCTAATACGAGTGAAAAAACTTTCTTATACAACGAAATATAATTCCGTAAATATTTAACGCGGGCGCACGTCGGCAGCCCGCGAAAAAACCTAATCAGGACGACAAGAAACGTAATTCTCTTACGTGGTTATCGTTTTTGCTCTAAAAGTTCCACTATCTTTTTAAGCAAGTCGGTTTCGGTGGGGTTTAATTCGCGTTCTTTTTTCGCTTGCTCTTCGGCAAGTTTCTTTTCCTCTTCCGCTTTTTCGTTCGCGATTTTCTCTTTCTCTTCGACGAACGCTTTCACCTTGTCCGCGTCGTAAAGTTTTATTCCGCGTTTTTTGAGTTCTTTTCTGTCCTCTTTGGTGAGTTTTTTGTAATCGCTTACCGCTTTGTCGTGCTCTTCTTGAACCTTATTTATCGCCTTAACGATACAGAACAAAACAAACGCTATAAGGAAGAAATTGATTATCGCGCTTATAAACGCGCCCCAATCTATGTAAATGGAATTAGCAAGGTCTATTGCGCCCGTCTCCGTATACGCGGCGGAAAGCATCGTAACCGCGCCTTCTAATCCGTCCGAGCCTAAAACGAGTGCCAAAAGCCAGTTTATAATCGGCTTTAAGACGTAGTTGCTAAGTCCGTTGACGATAGCGGTAAACGCTCCGCCGACGATAACGCCGACAGCCATATCGAGCACGTTGCCGCGCGTTATAAAAGTCTTGAATTCCTGAAAAAACTTCTTCATAAAAGTCTCCCGTAAAAATTATTTATTATTTTTCGTTTTTAATCCGACTAACTTTTTAGCGAGCGAAGCGCACTCGTCGGGAGTCGCCGCGCTTAACTTGTAAAGTAAATCTTTTTCTTTCATATTACCCCGCTATCGCAGTAATCACCGTCGCGACGCTTATTGCGACGAGATACAGGGAAAACCATTTATAGTCGGCTTTCTTTATTAGTTTAAGCATAAAATTGATTGCTATGTATCCCGTTATAGCGGCGGTAACCATTCCGAACAAAAGAGGAACGACCTCAATTTCGCCGAATCCGTCTTTCACGCCTTTAAATATTTGCAAAAGTGCGGCGGCAAGTATTATGGGTATGCTCATAAGGAAAGTAAAAGAAGCGTTGCTTTCTTTATCGACTTTTTCTATCGTTCCGAAAGTAGTCGTCGTTCCGCTGCGGGATAGCCCCGGGAACACGCCTACCGCTTGCCCGCAACCCATTATAAACGAGGTTTTACAGTTGACGGGGTTTATCATCTCGACGGTTTTAGCGCGGCGTTCCGCAAACAGAAGTTCCGCCGCCGTCAGCATAAACGTTATCGCAAGCAACCAAATATGTGCCGCGAAAAGTTCGTCTAAATCGATAAACAGTTCGAACAATATACCGACTATACCCGCGGGAACGGTCGCTATAATAAGGTACAACATCTTGTTAAACGGCTTTTTGAATAACGCTATAATCTCTTTCCACAATACGACTATTACGGGAATAAGCGTGCCTATGTGCAACATTATACTGTTAAACGTCGCCCCTTCTTCTATCCCGAACCAATGCTGGATTAGAATAAGATGCCCGCTCGACGATATAGGAAGGAACTCCGCAAAGCCCTGTACCGCGCCGAGAACTATCGCTTGCCAAATACTCATATAAAAATCTCCTTTTCGTCGCTTACGCGATTTAAAAAATTATTGTTTTTTCGTTATTAAATTTACGAACTCACGAACAGCAAACGTCATTCTCTCGTTTTTAGGCGTAGCAAGACCTATTGCGCGCGACGGAAGCGCGGGCTCGGTTTTTATCTCCTTTAACGTTCCGTCCGCCAATTCGCGTTTAACGAATTCGCGCGGAATACACGCTATGCCTATGCCGTTTTTAGCGAGTTCGACCATAAGTTCTAAACTCGCGAGTTCTATTTCGGGGTGAAGTTGCACGCCTTGACTGCCGACGAACGAACCTACCGCGCGCATCGTTGCGGTTGACGGTTCGAGCATCAAAAGCGGATAATCTTGCAACCTTTTAAGATCTACCGTTTCGCCGAATAGTTCAGCAAAGTTATCGCTCGCGACGAACGAGTCGTGTAGTTGCATAACGGTATTCATCAAATTTACGTCGGCGTCGTCTATCGGAAGATTGACGAAGCCTAAATCTCCCTTTTTGTTTTTCAGCGTTTCTATCGTTTCAATCGAAGTACCGTTAAGCAAAACGAGATTGACGTCGGGATATTTCTCGTGATACGCTTTTATATAAGGTATCAAAAAATGCGTGCTTACCGTATCGGAAGCGCAAATTCTGACGACGCCCGTGGCTGTGTCCTTTAATTCCGCGTATTTCGATTCCGCCTCGTCGAACAGTCTAAGAGCGTTTTCGACTATGGGAAAAATCTGTTTGCCACCCGTTTCCGACAATTCGACGCCCTTATGCGTGCGCACGAAAAGCGTGCCGCCGAGTTGCGATTCTAACTGTTTAATCGCCTGCGACACGGCGGGTTGCGAGATATAAAGTTCTTCCGCGGCTTTCGTTAAACTTCCGCATTTAGCCACGGCGTAAAACACTCTGTAAAGTTCGAGATTAACCATGCATCTATCCCCTTTTATTTACCGACGCAGAATTTCATAAAAATGTTGTTTATTATCTCTTCCGTTGCGGTTTTGCCCGTTATCTCGCCTAACGCGTCCCAAGCGGCTTTTACGTCGATGGATATTACGTCGAGCGTTTCCGCGCCTATCGCGTTCATCGCGTTGCCGAGTTTCTCTCGCGCGGTTTTTAACGCGAACAAGTGCCGCTCTTCGCACAGATAATCGGCGTTTAAATCGACTGAACCGACTACGCGTTCGTATAAAAGTTCTTTTAACATTTCCACGTTTTCGCCGGTTTTTGCCGACACGTATATATCCGCACGTTCGTCTTTATAATCGTTTACGTCCGTTTTATTCACGACGAACAAGAGATTTCTGTCTTTTACGGAATTATAAATTATTTCGTCCGTTTCGTCCATTGCTCCGCCGTCCGCCAAAAACAAAACGACGTCGCACGCTTTAACGGTTTTCTCGGACAACTCCACGCCGAGATTTTCTATTTTATCCGAAGTTTCGCGTATGCCCGCGGTATCGTAAAAATTAAAACGCACGCCGTTTACGTCTATCGAACCTTCCACCACGTCGCGAGTCGTACCCGCAACGTCGGACACGATAGCCTTATCGTATTGAAGAAGCGCGTTCAATAGCGAACTCTTGCCCGTATTCGGCTTGCCCGCGATAGCAACCTTTACGCCGTTTTTCAGAACCCTGCCCGTCTTAAACGATGATACGAGCGCGTCGGTTTGCTCCGCAATTTCCGTCAAAGTCGCTTTAACCGCTTGCGTCGAAGTCGCTTCTAAATCTTCTTCGGGGAAGTCCATATCCACGTCTATTTGAGAAAGCGCGTCCAAAAGTTTATCTTGCATAGCGTTGACTTTTTCCGTCAGGCGTTCTCTGTATAGGCTATACCCCGCGCGAACGCCGCTCTCGGACTCGCTGTTTATCATATCGATAAGCCCTTCCGCGGAGGATAGCGACAGTTTGCCGTTCATAAACGCGCGCTTGGTGAACTCGCCGCGTTCCGCAAGTCTTGCGCCGCTGTTTAATATCTTTTTAAGTATACCTCTTACGATTGCCGTTCCGCCGTGCGAATGAAATTCCACGACGTCCTCGCCCGTAAACGACTTCGGAGATTTAAAAAACACGCACATTCCGAAATCGCAAAATCCGTCGGCGAGAATTTCGCCGACGTACATTTTATACGGTTTAAAATCTTTAACCGCCGTTTTTCCGACGGGCTTAAAGACTTTCTCCGCAACTTCGAGCGGAGAACTTCCGCTCACCCTTATTACCGCGACTCCCGCCGCGCCCTGTGCCGTCGCAATGGCGGCAATGTTATCGTTTTGCATTTTATTTGTCGTCTTTATCCGAAAACTCCGAGAACGGATCACCCGGATCTTTTTCGCCGCGTTCCGCGAACTCTTCGAACGGGTGCTCGGGAGGCTTCGACGCGTTGGGCGGAGGGTTTTGCCCGTACGGATCGTTATAGTAGTAATAGCGCGAACGTATATAATCGCTATAATTTACCGCCGCTTTGTTTCTCACGACGAATACGAATATCGGGAACAAGCCCATAACCGACAACACCGCGAACAAAACGTAGTGTTGCGGAACGAATTTTCTGAAAAGATTTATATACGTAAATACCGTCGCTACCAAAACGACGAGACTTAATATCTCGTTTACGGCGTTCAACGTATTGTACGCCACTATAACGCCTTGCTTTAATTGAGGAGCGTAATACGTTCCGCCCGCTTCCGTCGCAATTTCCAGAGTGCCGCCTTTAAGAATATAACCTATATACGTCAAATCTTTCAAGCAAAAACCCACTATCGTTAAAGCACCGCTAACCGACGCTAAAATGCAAATCCACAAAGCGAGTTTATCGAACGACCACCCGAACATTCTCGTGTTGCCGATAATTTTGCACGCGGTGTATATCCACGCGTACGGAATCCAAGCGATGAAAGCGTTTTTTATCCCGTTCTTTTTCGCAAGCGTATAAACGCCGAGCGATCTTAAAACGTAAAAAGCAATTCTAATCGCTATCATAACGCAAACGATTGCAACGAGCCCGCCGAAAGACACGCTCATTATAGGATATCCTTCCGAAAGAAAGGAAAGTCCTATTTCTTTGTTTATCAATACCATAGGTAATTATCTACCCCCGTTTATTATCGTATTAGTATGCCCTTGCGAAAACGACTTTATGCTTAGCGGGTTTTCCGCAGATAGCGCAAACGCCGTCTACGCCTTCCTCGTCGACCATAACGCGCGCCGTCGCTTGAGCGTATTCTTTTACTTTGTCTTCACATTCTCTACAACCGCACCAGCCCGCTTTAACGAAGTTCTTGCCTTCGACGCCAGCCAAAATTCCGTCTAAACTGTCGGCGGTAACGATTTTCGCGTCGCGACGTTTTCTCGAACTTTCGAGCATATCTTTTTGAACGGTGTCTAAAAGCGCGGAGATCGTAGCCGTCAAATCGTCGAATTTAACGAAAGACTTCTCTAAGGTATCTCTTCTCATAACGACCGCTTGCCCGTTTTCGATATCTCTCGGTCCTACTTCGATACGGACGGGAACGCCTTTCATTTCCCATTCGTTGAATTTTCTGCCGGGGCTCATATCTCTTAAATCGGTTTTAACTCTTACGCCCGCCGCTTTCAACGTGCTCTCCAACTGCGTCGCTTTTTCTACGACGCCCTCTTTATGCGCCGCAACGGGTACGATTATAACTTGTATAGGCGCAACTTTCGGAGGCAAAACTAGTCCGCGTTTATCGCCGTGCGCCATTATTATCGCGCCGATCATACGCGTGGAAGTTCCCCACGAAGTAGTATATCCGTATTTAAGAGTTCCGTCTTTATCGAGATATTTTATATCGAACGCTTTCGCGAAGTTTTGTCCTAAATAGTGAGAAGTACCCGCTTGCAAACTCTTGCCGTCGAGCATCATCGCTTCCATACCGTACGTTGCCACCGCGCCCGCGAATTTTTCCTTCTCGGTTTTTTGCCCGCAAATAACGGGAATGGCAAGGGTTTCTTCCGCGAAGTCTTTATATACTTTAAGCATACGCATGGTATCGTCTATCGCTTCTTGCTCGGTTGCGTAAACGGTATGCCCTTCTTGCCACAAAAACTCGCTCGTGCGGAGGAAAGGACGCGTCGTCTTTTCCCAACGCATAACGTTGCACCATTGATTCATAACGACGGGCAAGTCGCGATACGACTGTATCCACTTAGAATACATCGTTCCGATAATCGTTTCGCTCGTGGGGCGAATAGCCAAAGGTTCGTCTAACTTTGCGCCGCCCGCGTGAGTAACCACCGCGACTTCGGGCGCGAAGCCTTCTACGTGTTCTTGCTCTTTAGTGAAAAAACTCATAGGGATAAGAAGCGGGAAGTACGCGTTTTGCGCGCCTTGCGCCTTAAACCGTTCGTCCATATCCTTTTGAATATTCTCCCAAATGGCGTAGCCGTAAGGACGAATAACCATCGTTCCCTTAACGGGACCGTAGTCCACGAGTTCCGTCTTTAACACGACGTCCGTGTACCACTGGGTAAAGTTTTCGTCGATATCCGCTATCTCTTTCACAAATTGTTTGTCGTCCATAATGTCTCCGTTTTTCGTCTCGTTTATATTATTTTAAAGTTTGAGTTATTATAATTATCTCACGAGAGACGGTTATTGTCAAGTTTTTTGTGATATTTTAAATAAAAAGACTTGAAAAAGGCTTGAAATAAACCGCGAATTGCTATATAATATATTCAATAATGAAATGCGTTGTCAAAAAAAACGAGACAACGCCGTTTTGGAGGATTATATGTCAGACGTAAAACAACTAACGGTAAACGCTATTAGAACGTTATCCGCAGACGCAATTCAAAAGGCTAACTCGGGGCACCCCGGAATGCCGCTCGGAGCCGCGCCAATCGGATACGTCGCATTCACCAACATGACTTTCAACCCGAAAGACACGACGTTCGATAACCGCGACAGATTCGTTCTTTCCGCGGGGCACGCTTCGATGCTCGATTACTCGCTCTACTACCTTTTCGGTTTCGGTTTGAAAAAAGAAGATCTTATGAACTTCCGTCAACTCGATTCGATAACCGCTGGACACCCCGAATATAAGGTTTGCCCCGGCGTAGAAACGTCCACGGGCCCGCTCGGTCAAGGTATAGCGAACGCCGTCGGTATGGCTATCGCCGAAAATTATCTCGCGGCGAAGTTTAATAAAGACGGCTTCCCCGTCGTCGATCATTACACCTACGCCATTTGCGGCGACGGCTGTATGCAAGAAGGTATCGAAAACGAAGCCGCTTCACTCGCGGGCGCGCTTAAACTCGGCAAACTTATCGTCTTTTACGACGACAACGATATAACCATCGAAGGCAGCACCGACATTACCTTTACCGAGGACGTCGGCAAACGCCACGAAGCGCTCGGTTGGCAAGTTATTAAGGTTAAAGACGCCAACGATATAGCCGCGCTCAATCGCGCCGTTAAAAAGGCGAAAGCGGAAAAAGAAAAACCGTCGCTTATTATAGTTAAATCGGAAATCGGTTACGGCTCGCCGCTTCAAGGCAAAGCGAGTTCGCACGGTGCTCCGCTCGGCGAAGAAAACGTCGCGGCGTTAAAGAAAACGCTCGGTTGGGACTTGCCCCCGTTCGAAGTACCCGAAGAAGTATTTAAACACTGCAAAAAGTTCGCTAACCGCGGCAAAAAAGCGCAAAGAGAATGGAAAGCGATGTTTAAGGCGTACGAAGAAGCGTACCCCGAACTCGCCGCCGAATACAAGGCGTGGAAGAAAAACGACTTCTCCGACGCTCTCAAAAACGCGGAAGATCTCTGGCAGTTTGAAAAAGACGACGCTTCGAGAGGTTACGGCAACACGGTGCTTAACAAACTCGCAAACTACGTTCCCAACTTAATCGGCGGTTCGGCAGACCTTGCGCCCGCAAACAAAACCAACATAAAAGCGCGCGGAAGTTATTCCGCAACCGAAAGAACGGGTTCTAATATGCACTTCGGTATAAGAGAACACGCGATGGCGGCAATCTGCAACGGTATGTATTTACACGGCGGACTTATGCCCTATTGCGCGACCTTTGCGGTTTTCTCCGACTATATGAAAAACGCTATGCGTATGTCGGCTATAATGGAAATCCCCGTTACTTACGTCTTGACGCACGATTCAATCGGCGTCGGCGAGGACGGACCTACCCACCAACCGATAGAGCACTTGGCGGGACTTCGCGCAATGCCGCACATGAGAGTTTACCGCCCCGCGGACGGCAGAGAAACGGCGGCGGCTTGGATCTCCGCGCTTACCGGCAAAGATCCGTCTTGCCTCGTTTTATCGAGACAAACCCTCCCGATGATAGAAGGCACGGGCAAAGAAGCGTTTAAGGGCGGATACATCCTTTCTGACAGCAAAAAGAAAACCCCTGACCTTATCTTTATCGCGACGGGTTCGGAAGTCGGTCTTGCGCTTTCGGCGAAAGAAGAACTTATTAAAGACGGTATCGACGCGAGAGTCGTATCTATGCCGTGCGTAGAAGACTTCGAAGCGCAAAGCGACAAGTATAAAGAAAGCGTTTTACCCAAAGCGGTTACGGCGAGAGTCGCAATCGAAGCAGGCTCGCCCATGTGCTGGTACAAATACGTCGGCTTAGACGGAAAAGT
>CAZNWP010000018.1:0-15952 GCA_964576995.1 uncultured Christensenella sp.
GAGATACTCGTTAAATATATGCCCCTTGCAAATAACTATCTTGTCGAACTTTTGGAACGTGAGGGCGCGGAGGCTGTCGTACCCGATTTAATGGACTTTCTCAATTATAGTCTTTATAATCAAAGGTATAAATGCGAGAATTATTCGACGAGCAAAATTGCGGCTTTTGGCGCAAAATTGGTTATTTGGGCAATCAAAAAATTGAGAAAGCCTGCCGTAGAAGCATTGAAAATAAGCAATCGCTTCGATACACCCGCGCCGATTGAAAAAATAGCGGAAATGACGAAGCCGTTTTTGTCGCTCGGCAATCAATACGGAGAAGGCTGGTTTTTGGCGGGTGAAATGGTGGAACTTTTGACGAGCGGAACGCCGAATATCGTATGTATACAACCGTTTGCGTGTCTTCCAAATCACGTTGTGGGGAAGGGCGTTATTAAGGTGTTGAAGGAACACTATCCGTATGCGAATATCGCGGCGGTCGATTACGATCCGGGTGCAAGCGAGGTTAATCAACTCAACCGTATTAAACTGATGCTTTCGGAAGCGAAAAATCGAATGAGTTGAAACTATTGCTAACGCTTTCAACGTGTCTACCCGTTCTATGTAAAAACTCTTAAAAGAGTCGGAATAAGAAAAAGTAATTCCCTTCAAAGCCGTATACGACGAAAACGGTATTATTACAAAGACGACGAAAGAACACATATTAAAACTTGAAGCAAGTCAATCCGACGTTGAAAACAAGATAGCCGTTGAAGAAACGCGACAAGTTAAGCCTTTACAACCGAACGAAGTTAAGAAATTTTTAACCTATTTCGCCTATATGAAATACGAAAAAGGCGAAGAAAAAAACGAGTTCTTTAACTCGTTCATAAATCGTGTTATTTTATATGACGACAAGGTTATTATTCTCTATAACTCAAACGATAGAGAAACAAAAAGACTTTCTAAAAAGCAATTAAACGAAATTGCGAACACCAAAGATTTTGCAGAAATAAAAGAAAACTCGTTTGAACCAAAAAAAGTTCAAACGAGGTACTCTTGGCGGCACGTGCGCCACTCTCATTGAACTTTTGATTGAGTTTATTTGAATTAATATAAGATATAGATTTATCTAAAATTCGGAAATCCGTTATATTTGACGGGAAATAACCGGAATTTTCTTCATCAAAAAAATTAAAGCCTCTTTCGTAATCCTTTAATTTTACGTTAAAGGACGCTTTTTAGATTCGGATTTTTATGCCTAAAACTCAGCAAACTTTATTCATCTATTAGTATAATAGATGAATAAAAAGCGTGATAATCGAATAAAAAATGCTTTCAAAAAAGGTTTTACGTGCAAATAAATCGACAAAAATTGCTATTTTTATTGATTTATATCTTTTTATTTGATATAATGAAAAAAATCGTTCATCTATTATACTAATAGATGAACAAAATCAAAGGTGGAAATATTCCGAAAAAGACGAAGTTTATCGTCGATAAACCTTTTACGGGAGATTAAGTTATGCATATAAGATATGAATTTACCGATAAAATAAAGCCGTTTGCTTCGAATAGTTTCGTTACGTTTTTATTTTCGGAATTCAATAACGAACCGTCGCTTATGCACTCGCATAAATTTACGGAAATAATATTCGTTCTAAAAGGCAAAGGTCAACTTGTAACGGAGACGAAAACGTATGATTTTTCGCAATCTTGCGTGTATTTCGTTAATCCGAACACTTCGCATACGGAAGTCTCTCCCGACAACAGTTTAAAATATTATATGGTTAAACTTAAAAATTTCAGACTTAATAAATCGGATGACGTTGTATGTTTGGAATTGTCCGATACCACGAGAAGAAACGTAATGAATCTATTGAGTGACGCGTGTTCGGAGGTTACTTTAAGAGCGGATAATTTCAATGAAATAATCTATTTTAATTTGCTAAACATCTTATATAAGTTAAAGCGCGAGTTGGTGAAAAAAGGCGAGTCGATTGAAAGCGAAACGGATATTCCCGACGGTTTATCCATAGTGAAAAGAGTTAGAGAATTTCTTGTCTCGCACTACAATATCGAATTCAGAATAGAGGATTTATCAAAAGAATTTGCGATGTCTCATAATTCTCTTACCAAGTTGTTCAAAAAGGAGACGGGGACGACACCCATAAAGTTTTTAACCGCGCGACGTATAGAAGCGGCTAAAACGTTGCTCGGAACGTCGGATTTCAGTATTTCTCAAATCGTTTCTATGACGGGCTTTAATAATCACGCTTTCTTTTCTAAACAATTTAAGAATATCGTCGGTTGTACTCCGACTGAATACCGCGAAAGACATAAAAGCTTAAAATAATTTTATTTTTGCATTGCTAAAGCGCCGCTTGTTTTCTAAGCGACGCTTTTTGCTTTTAACGAATAATATTTGCTAAAAAGTGATAGTAGTGGGTGAAATAATTATAGACTTGGTGTATTCAACTATATTATAATTATATAGAAAAAAACGGGAGTAAAAACGAAGTGAAAAGTGTTTGTTTATCGCCGAAAGACGGAAGACATTATTTTTTCGGATATTACGATTTGCAACCATACGACGAGTCGTGTTCAAAACATTTAGCGCATCGTACGTCTTTTATGGATCGCCTTCCCGAAAAAGGCGATATCGCCGAAGTTGGTTACGTGGATATTGCTACGCGAGAATTCGTTCGCGTGGGTGAAACGAGAGCGTGGAATTTTCAACAGGGCGCGATGCTCAGATGGTTTGAAAATGGAAGGTCGATTATTTATAACGACTACGACGGGAAAAAATACGTTTCAAAAATCGTAGACGTTTATTCTAAAGAAGAAAAAATAATAGATTACCCTTTAGCGACTCTTTCTTCCGACGGAAAATACGGTTTATCGGTAAACTTCGACAGGATATACGATTTCAGAAAGGGGTACGGATATTGTCAAACCGTCGATAGGTTTTACGATGATATCGCTCCGAAAGACGACGGAATAATTCTCGTCGATATGCAGAGCGGAAAAGGTGAACTTATATGCTCGTACGCAAGACTTCGCGAAGAGTTTTTGCAAAAGCCTTTTACCGATCGAAAAACCGTCGTAAACCATATAACGTTTTCGCCGAGCGGACGTAAGTTCGTGTTCTTATTCCGTAATTTTTACGATCGGGGTGAAAAATGGGGAACGGTGTTAGCCGTGGGAGACGTTAGCGGTCGCGTGAAGAAGTTGACTGATTTCGAGGTTAATTCGCATTATTGCTGGCGAGACGACACGACGCTTATGATTTATTCCGGATTGCCCGAATGGGGCGTTTATTTTATAAATACCGAAACGGGGGATCGTATGCGGTTAAACGATAAAAAGTGCGATCGCGACGACATTCATTGCAATTATTCTCCCGATAAAACTGCGTTTATAGGCGACGGGTATCCTGATAAACGCAATCGTCGGTCATTATATTATTACGTTTTTAAAAAGAAAAAAAGTAAGCGTATCTTAAAAGTTTATTCTGAGCCCGTCGATAACGAAATACGTTGCGATCTACACGCGAGATTTTCGTCAAACGGCAAATATATATCTTACGATAGTACGGAAAACGGGCGACGCGAAATAAGACAAATCGAATTTTTAAAATAAATTATGGTTATTATCGTATATATTACGAATTTATAACGAAATAAAAATATCTTCAGGAGGATAATATGAAGAATTTTAAGTATCTCATTTTGGCAATTTTTATGATTTTGTGTTCCGCTCTCGGCGCGTGCGGTACTACGCCTGTCGACGACGGCGAAAAAGTAGACGACAGTAAACTTACTTTGCGCGTTTCTAACTATAACGGCGGTTTCGGCAATCGTTGGTTAGATGTCGCTATTGAAAGATTTGAAGAGGAATACAAAAACGAACAGTTCAGTAACGGCAGAGTCGGCGTTCAAGTTATAAACACTCCGAGCAAGACTAACTATTCAGCAACGATAGCGTCTACATCTTTCGACGTCGTTATAGGACAGAACGTGTCCTATCTCGATTTGTCGGCTTCGGGCGATTTGTTGCCGATTACCGATATCGTTAAAGACACGAAACTCCCGGGTGAAGATAAAACTATCGCGGATAAAATGACTGATATGCAAAACGCGACGTTGACGTCGGTCGGCACGAAAGATTATTATCTCGTTCCGCATTACGAGTTCTTCGGCGGATTGGTTTACGATATAGACGTTTTCAATAAATATAAATTCTATTTTGCCGATAATAAAAACAACGGCAATAACGGATTTATCCTGACCGCTAACGATAAAAAGAGTACGGGACCCGACGGATTATACAATACGAGCGACGACGGACTTCCCGCAACTTACGAAGAGTTCTATAAACTTTTAGAAAAGATGGGTGGCACCGACGTAACGCCCTTCGTTTGGTCGGGAGAATATAAAGACTATATGAATTATATGCTTATGGGGTTGTTTTCGGCGTATTCGGGTGCGGAGGAAGCCGCATATAACGTTACTTTCGACAGTAAGGGTAAAACGACTAAGATTGTAACTGGTTTTAACGTCGACGGTTCTCCCGTAACGGAAGAGAAAGCGATTACTCCTTCGACGGCGTATCTTTTGAGTCAACAAGCGGGTAAATATTACGCGTTATCCTTTTTAGAAAAGGTGTTGTCTAACGAAAAGAACTACCATGCTCGCGTTAAAACGACTTCTTTGACGCATACGGGCGCGCAAAAACTTTTCGTTGAAGGTTTTTGTCGTAACGAACCTATAGCATTTTTGGTAGAAGGTAACTATTGGTATAACGAAGCGAAAGATCAAGGCGTGTTTTCGGGCTTATCTCAATACGCTTACAGTGAGAGCGAACGTCACTTCGGTTGGATGTCTCTTCCTACGAGAATTAACGATAGCGATGCAACGGATTCTGCGAGAAAACCCGCGCTCGTCAATATGACTGATGCTTATATGATGATAAACGCCAACATTAAAGACGACGTGGAGAAAGTAAAAATGGCGAAAGCGTTTATACAGTTCCTTAATACCGACGAATCTTTGCGCGAATTTACGAGAATAACCGGCGCGACTAAGGCTTTTGATTATTCTTTGACGGACGAGGACGTTTCGTCTTTAAGCGACTATTCCGCATCTTTCTGGAAACATCGCGAAAACTCCGACGTTTTGTATACTATTTCGGATAATCCGATATTTATCAACAATCAAAGCGCGTTCACTACGAATATCGCGGGCGAATTTTGGAGAACTAAGTTAAGCAACGGATCTACTTCAGTTAAACCTTTGGAACTTATGATCGGTCGTACGACTACCGCGAAAGATTATTTTGCGGGAATGAACGTAAATCAAAGCGATTGGACTAGTAAGTACGGTAAATGGTTCTAATCGATTAGGAGACGAAATGGCTAAATCTAAAACAAACGCTCCCTCTTTTATCGGGAAAATAAAAGATTGGTTTTACGGCGTTTCCGTGGCTTTACACGAGAAGTTCGGCAAAAACAAAAAGACGGGGAAGATATCGAGTAAAAAAAGAAATAAAGCGGTGTTTTATTACGCGATGATGTTTCTTCCGTTACTGCAATTCGCTATATTTTACATATACGTAAACTTTAATTCCGTTTTGATGTCGTTTCAGTTTTACGATTATTCCGACGGTGCTTTCAAGTGGACGGGATTAAGCGTATTTAAAGAAGTGTTTAGTGATTTAGGAAACGTAACTTTTCTAAAAAAATCGGTCGGCAATTCGCTCGTATCTTTCTTATTTCACTTGCTCGTAGGCATACCCGTTCCGCTTGTGTTTTCTTATTATCTTTATAAGAAATACGTCGGACACGCGGCGTTTAAGATTATTTTGTTCTTGCCGTCTATGATATCGTCCGTCGTGCTCGTAGTTTTGTTTAAGTATTTTACGGAATACGCGTTGCCCGTTATGGGAAAGGCATTCGGGTTAAATATACCCATAACTTTGTTATACGACGCAAATACGGCTTTCGGCGTAGTTTTATTCTATTCGATATGGGTCGGACTAGGAACGCAGATAATATTGTATTCCGGTGCTATGAGCGGCATAGATCCGTCGATAACGGAATCGGCGTCGCTCGACGGGGCAAACCCGTTTAAGGAGTTTATCTTTATCGTAATTCCTATGATATGGAACACGCTTGTAACTTTCGTCGTCGTGAAATTCGCGGATATTTTCGTAAATCAAATGAATTTGTTCGACTTTTACGGTACGGACGCTTCGGACAGTATAATGACGATAGGTTATTATTTGTATAAGCGTATACAAAGCAGTACTTCGACGGTTGCGGATTATCCTTATCTTTCCGCTATGGGTATGGTGTTTACGTTAATCACTATTCCCGTTACTTTCGGGGTGAAGAGATTGCTTGAAAAATTCGGACCGAGCGAGGTGTAACGTTATGAATAAATCAAAATCTTCTAATAAAAAGGTAAACGTATACCAAATAATCATTTTAGTTTTTCTCGTTATATACGCGATTTCGCTGTTTATGCCTATCGCGTGGGGCGTGATGACTTCGTTGAAAACCGAAGACGACGCGTTTTACGACGTTTTGAGTTTGCCGAAAACGTGGAAGTTTTCTAATTATCCGTACGTTTTAAGAAAATTTTTCGTTATAGTTACAAACGGCGAAGGCGTTAGAGTTCAATCGGACATGTGGGGTATGCTGTATAACACGATTATGTACGCCGTTCTCGGCGCGTTGGCGGCGACAATCGTTCCGTGTGTAACGGGGTATTTGTGCTCGAAATTCGATTTCGTTTTAAGTAAAATCGTTTACGCAGTCGTTATAGTTGCAATGGTACTTCCGATAGTCGGAACGTATCCCGCGCAGATAAAACTTCTCGTTGATTTAAATTTATACGATTCGTTTATGGGAAACGTGATACAAAAAGCCAACTTCAAAACGATGTACTTCCTCGTGTTTTTTGCGACTTTCCGCGGTGTAGACAAGGGTTTTGCCGAAGCGGCTGAAATAGACGGAGCGTCTGAATGGACTATTATGACGAGAATTTATATGCCTCTCGCAAGAACGGTTTTCCTTACGGTGGTATTGTTGTTCTTCATAAATTTTTGGAACGATTACCAAACGCCGCTTCTTTATTTGCCGGGGCACCCGACGCTTGCGTACGGCGTATATCTTTTAAGTAATTCGGATTTAAACGAGTTCAATACGACGCCGATTAGAATAACCGTATCGGTAATTATGGTAATACCTATAATTATTTTATTTATCGTTTTCAGGAATAAACTTATAGGCAATCTTTCTATGGGAGGAATAAAAGGATGATAAAAAAGTTTAAGATTAAAAACCGTTTAATCGCGACGCTTGCGGCTGTAATGCTTGCCGCGATAATAATCGCGTTTATTCCGTGGCAGGGTTTCGGATCGGTAAAAGCCGCGGACTTCGATGCGATAACCGTCGGTGAAACTTACGTCGTGAACGACACTCTTGAAATTCCGAGCATCTGCGTAACCGTGGACGGAAACAAAGTAGATTGCGTATCGCAGTTGTTTTTTCCGGACGGCTCGTCTACCGCGTTAAAGAACGTTAAACTTTCGCAAGCGGGATTATACACGCTCGAATATAAAGCGATTTGCGGCGGCAAACTTTACGAAACCAAGAAAAATTTTACTGTACTTAGATCGTTGTTTTCGACAGAAGGAAAAAACACTTCGGCGGAATACGTTAAGGGACGTTATATAGACGAATACGGTGTAGACGTAACGCTTACGAGCGGCAGTGTGTTTAAGTATAATAAGATATTAAACTTGTCCGAAGCCACTCGCGCCGATAATTTGATTAAGTTGTTTTTCACTCCGCAAACGATAGGCTCCGTCGATTGCAATAAATTGATTATAACTCTTACCGACGCTTACAACACGGATAATTACGTAACGATTACGACTAAAACCAAAATCGACATTCCCGACAATTTGCAGTGCATGGTCAACGCTTCTAACGGACAAATACCTACCGGTATAGAAAAATATAGCGGAACGAGTACGAATATACCCACTATCACGTATAACGGAACGAAATACAGATTGCATGTGGGCAACCAATACGGTACGCACGCGGACGGACTCGTTTCGTTTAACGGTAAACCTAGATTCGGAGATATTACGAGCAATTATTTAGAGTATAAATATTCGTACGCAGATAAGAGTTTTTATAACCAAGCGAACATGATAGCCGACTTAGACGAACCGTTGATGTTTGACGAGATGTGGGGCGGATTTGAAACGGGCGACGTTTATTTGACAATTCAGGCTTACGAGTTTGAAAGCAACAGTATGAGTTTTTTCATAACCGAAATTTTCGGCGAGGATTTATCTCTTCCGTCTTACACGGATAACGACGCTCCCGTTTTGCACGTTGATCTCGAAGATTATACCGAGACTACGTTGCCGACGGCGGTAAAAGATTTGCCGTATTCGGTTTTCAAAGCGAGCGCGCAAGACTTGCTCGACGGCGAAACCGACGTTAACGTTAAAGTGTATTACGATTTCCGTTCTTCTAACCGTACGACGGTAGAGATTAAAGACAACGCTTTTATTCCGACCAAGACGGGCGAGTATACGATAGAGTATTCTTCGAGCGATTTGTCTGGTAATACGACGCGTAAATATCTTACCGTAAACGCAATCGCGAGTAGAAAAGAATTAACGCTTAGCCTTGACGGGGGAAGCGGAATTGCAAGAAGCGGATTTGCTGGACAAAGCGCGATCGCGGCGAAAGGAACCGTAAAAAACAATATCGGTAAGGCTAGTTTAAAAATTAAAGCGATTTACCTTTCCGAACCTTACGTAGAATACGAAATATCCGACGCGGATTACGAGTTTGTCCCGATGTATGCGGGTATTTACGACGTTACGTACGAATACTCGGATTACGTTTCGAAAAAAGTATTCAAATATAACTTCGAGGCTAAATCTTCGTCTAAACCGTATATAAACGCGGAGGGCGTGCTCTTCCCCGAAATAATGATAAAGAATTGCGTGTACACGTTACCCGTTTTAGACGCGTATCAATTCTTGGACGGAACGCCGCAAAAAACCGATTGCGAGATATACGTTAGAAACGACGGCGGTTCGCAAGAAATCAGGGTTGAGAACAACCGTTTTACGGTTGAGGCTACCGGAAGCGTATCTATCGTTTACCGCGCTACTTGTAACGGCGAAACGACGGAATTCGTAAAGACGATAAAAACGATCGATCCGAAGTACGGCGAGGCACAAATGGATTTGTCGAAATATTTTTATTCCGACGAAGGCGTAACCGCGACGAAAGACGAAAAGGGAATTATCTATACTGCTACCGCTAAAACCGGAAACACGAAGATAAAATTTGTTAACGCGGTGATACCTTACAATTTTTCGGTTGCGTTTAATTCGGTTACCGGAAAGTGCGATTACGAAAAGCTCAATTTTTATATCTTAAACGGTACGACGGGCAAGACTTTGTTTAAGGTAACCTACGTGATAGGCGCAAACGAAACGGACGTTTATATAAACGACGGTATTCGCGGATATAAATTAAAGAAAGGCATCGAGGCTGCAGTGGAAGATTCGTTTACGATAGGATACGATTATTCGGCTAAAACGTTCGCGTTGAATTCCAATTTGACCGTTTCGCCGAAAACCTATTACGACGGAACCGCTTTCAATGGTTTAGTCGACGAAGAATTGAAGGTTGCCTTAGAAACGGAGAACGTATCGGGCAATGCGGCAATTAAGATGATTTCTTTGTGCAATCAATCGTTCTCGGGTGTTGAACGCGATACCATTCCGCCGATTATAACGATAAACACCTCTCCCGGCGATAAAGTCATAGGAAGCGTGGCGGAAATCTCTCCCGCGTATTCGGCGGACGTTTTAAGTCCCGAAGTCGTATTTACGATGAGTGTAAAGGACTCCGACGGTAATTTTGCGGTTGACACCAACGGATTAATGCTTCGCGAAGTAGATCCAACTAAGACTTACTGGGTAACGTTGTCTAAATACGGCGTGTATACCGTAGTGTACACTTCGATTGACGTAAGCGGCAACGAGGCTTCGTACAGATACGCAATAAACGTTATAGACGCGGTTGCTCCGACGGTGGAAATCTCTGAGATGACCGATACGGCTACCCTCGGTTCCGTCGTAACGGTGGCGACTTGCTCCGTGTATGATAACGATACGAAAGATTTGGAGGTATACGTTTACGTCGAACGTCCGGATATCCGAATCGTAGCGGTTACGGGCGACACGTTTACCGCGGATATCAAAGGAACGTACAGGGTATATTATTACGTTGCCGACGCGTTCGGAAATACCGCGATCGCGGGATATGCCGTTACCGTAAAATAGAGGAGGAATGAAAAATGTTGAAAAAGATAACGTATTTCGTTATTGCGGGCGTATTGTCGGCGGCTATGATATTAGGTTCGACAGCTTGCAGTTGCAATAACGACGAGAAAAAACCGGAAGATCCCGTAAACTCAAATCCCGTACAATCGGGAGAACACGAGTCTGTCGTGGAGTCTACCGACGGATTTATCGTTAAAGACGGAAAAACCGATTATAAAATACTCGTTCCCGACGAAGCAAGCGAAACCATTTCGTCCGCCGTTTCGGAACTGACTCAATTTTTTAAGACGGCGACGGGGATACAATTGGAAACGGTGAAAGATTCCGCGCGTTCTCAAAACGGAAAATATTTGTCCGTAGGCAAAACCGAGTTGTTTAAGAGCACGGGTACGGTGTTCGGCGAAAAATTCGGCAGAGACGGTTTTAGACTTATAACGAGAGACGAAAACGTGTTTATGTGCGGAAACGAGGATATAGGTTCCGTGTACGCGGTGTACGAATTCTTAAATCGCGCGTTAGGCTTTGAAGTTTATTATAAGGACTGTATTTCTCTCGATAAAGACGTAAAAGAACTTAAACTTTATAATTACAATATAACCGAGATTCCCGATTTCGTGCAGAGAGCGACGGGTACGGCAACGATGTCCGGCAATCCGACCTACCTTCAACGTGCGAAGATGAATACGTGGGCGGATAACTTTATGCAGATAGACGGCGCGGCTTCTCATAATAGTTTAGAGATATTAAATCCTAACGGTAACGGCAAAGACCATAGAGATTGGTTTATGGACGGATCTATAAAACAACTTTGCTACACGGCGCATGGTAATGCGGAAGAATATAGCCTTATGGTTAACGAAGCGGCTAAAGTTTTGTGCGACAACTTTAAGGTAAACCCAGATAAAACGCGCGTTCAAATCAGTATAGAAGATAACAGAAATTGGTGCGGTTGTCAGGCTTGTCAACAATCGAAAGCGACTTACGGAACGGAGTCGGCGGCGGTAATAACCTTCTGCAACGACGTCAGCGGAAAGGTTAGCGAATGGATGGCATCGGAAGAGGGCAAAGAATACGCTCGTGATTTTTCGATATTCTTTTTGGCTTACGAAAAAGTTGAGGATGCGCCAGTAACGTATAACGAAGCGACGAAAGAATACGAAGCGACGATCCGTTGCGCATCTAACGTATGTCCTTTGTATGCACCTATTTTTATAGACTATACGAGCAGTATACACGATTCGATAAACAGTCAATATAAAGAGACCATGCGCAAATGGGGATCGGTTGCCGATAATATTTATTTGTGGACGTATAGCACGAACTTCAATTATTATCTCGTAATGTACGATAACTTTGCGAATATTCAAGAGTGGTACCGCTTTGTGAACGAATGTGGTGTAAAAATGATCAGAGACCAATCGCAATCGTCGCAGAACGGCGGAAGCACGGGATTTCAGATATTAAAACAATATTTGCAGTCTAAACTCAGTTGGAATATCAATTACAACGTCGAAGAACTCGTAAACAACTTCTTTACAAACTACTTCGGCGAAGGTGCGGAAGCAATGCGTAAAATGTTCAACGACACGCGCGTTCAAATAGCGACGTTAAAGAATCGCAAATCCGATGCATACGGCGGAATATATTCCGTTTATCAAGAGGTAAAGAAAACGGATTTCTGGCCTAAGCCGATACTAATGCAGTTGTACGGCTATACCGACGAGGCGATGGAAAAAATCGCACCACTTAAATTTTCCGACGTGGGGTTGTATAACGAATATTACGACCATATCGCGATGGAAAGATTATCCGTCGTATATCTGTTGCATGAACTGTATAAAGGCTCCGTAAATCCGACGGAACTTGCGGAAATGACGGAATCGTTTAAGGCGGACGTGATAAGACTCGGAATAACCAACGAATCCGAACACGTCGGAATATCCGGATTGCTTTCAAGTATGTAAAACTCGCGTAAAACGCGGTTAAATAAAAATTATTTTATAAGGAGAAAAATTATGAAAAAGATCGTAACTTTATTAGTTACAATGCTCGCATGCATAACGTGCTTTGCTCTTTATGCTTGCGAGAAAGAACCCGATAAGCCCGATAACGGCTTGGAGACCGAGTATAAGTCGACGATAACCGTAGATTTATACGATGACGCAATGATAACGAGCGGGCTTGCATCGCCGAGTTGGAGCTCGTCGGACTCCGACGTGGCGACGGCGACTGACGGAAAAGTTATCGCCTTGAAAGTAGGCGAAGCCGTAGTAAGCGCGAAATCGGGCGAGGAAACGGAGAAATATCTCGTTAAAGTAGTAGATAACGGCGAAAGACCTTCTCTCGATCCGATCGTCGATATCGAATCTTTAGTCGAATCTCGCGGCAAATTTATGCCGAGGCTTACGTTTAAGGGAAAAGATTATACCACCGAAGCGTCTTTCGATTATATCGCGGAAAAAGACGGTATATTAACGATTGCAAACGACGGCTCTTACGAGGCGGCGGGAGTAGGAAAAACGACCGTTACCGTTAAAGCGTCTTGGCGCGGAGTCGAAGCGGCGTACGTTTCGCGTAACGTAACCGTAACCATTAAAGAAGATATGGTGTTGTTTGCGAATAAATCGGAAGTAAAAGATATTTATTCGATCGCTTCTTTCGAGGGGTCTAACTACAAAAATTTCGAAACGATAACCTTGTCTCTCACCGTAAAAGGCACGGATACGGAAATCGGCGAAGACTTCGTAACGTGGGAATCGTCAGACGAGAGCGTCGCCGCTGTAGAAAAAACGTCGGCTACCACCGCTAAGATAACGGGTAAAAAACAAGGCTCCGCTATCGTAACCGCAAAATATACGCTTAACGGTTCCGTTACCGATACGGAAATTTCGGTAGACGTGTCTCTCGCCGTGGCGGATAAAACTTTGACCGAGTCCTATATAGAAAAAACTGCAACGGCGATTCCCGATTCTATGCTCAATCTTTTCTCTTCGGAGCAACCGCTCGTAAGCGTAACCGACGTAACCGGAGAAACGAAAAAAACCGTCTACGACGGCTATACCGTAACGCTCGCGGATTACGGCGAAAGGACGTTATTGTTCTCTAACGGGGTATGCGGATACAGATCCGTCGTTAGCGTCGTTAGTAAAGCGATAAGCACACCGCAAGAATTTTTGAACTTGTTTAATTATCTCGAATCTTCGTTTAAATCAGTTAATAATCAACACTTATTCACGTTTAAGGGATATATCGTATTAACCGCGAATCTCGACTTCACGAATTATACGGATTATAAGCCTAACTGTTATTCGAAGTCTGATAACCGCCGTGGCTTCGGCTTTATTTGCGATAGCGACTTTGTTAAAGAAAAAGTTAAATTTACGGGAACGGCAGACATCAATAAATTGCAGAATTTAGCATACAAAGATAGTTACGCATCGAATTACGGTTTCGTCGGCACGTTTGACGGAAAAGGGCACACGATAAAAGGACTTAAAATAGCGGCACTCGGAATATTCCCGTCTATTGCAAGCGGAAGTACCGTTAAGAACGTATCGTTTATTAATACGAGTATTGCGGCAGAGGGCAACGGCTTGGCGGCGCATAATAACGGAACCATCGACAACGTATATATGCAGATTGACAGTTGTGTAAACACTCTTTCCGCTGCGGGCTTAGTTCAATACTCGGAAGTAGGAAGCGTAATTAAAAACACCGTCGTTAAATTTGCGAGCATCGGTTACATAAGTTTTAACGTTGCAAGATTCGGAGTGTTTGCAAGAACGTATAGAGGCGGAACGGTAGAAAACGCTTACGGTATAGGAAGTTCCAACGGAACTAAACTTTTCGGCAATGCAGATAGCGGGGTTACGATGTCGACGGCTAATACCTCTAACTTCTTTGATAGCGAAGCGGCGTACAAGAGCGGTACGAAGAATTATACGAATTTCAACACGGCGTATTGGAACTTGCCGACGGACGGAAGCGTACCTTCGTTCAAGAGCAATAGCGGAACGTTCGTCGCCTATACGACGGGTGCGTAAAAATAGTTGAATAAGGGTTTTGCTCGGTCCCTTTAAAACCGAGCGAAAACGCTAAGGGGGTGATTGGAAAATCGTTAGCGCAAATTTTTTTATAAAGTTTAATTGCGTTCTTTATAAAAACGCAATAAAAAAACATAAAAGGAGATTAAAAAAATGAAACAATATGAAAAACCGAGAGTGTTATTTACGGTTTTTTCGGCTACCGATGTATTGGCTATAAGTGTCGGCTATTCTAACGGCGATTATTTGCAGGAGGATCCGTTCAATGACTAAGACGAGAAAGACGAAATTATCTATATTATTGCTTGCTCTTGCAATCTGCGCTGTTTTTTGCGTGTTAGCAACGAGAAACGTTCCATTTGCAAAAGCGGATAACGAAGCGACTATAAACTTCGAAATGATCGGAGCAGAAGTCAGGTTAGATGATCCTCACGGTTTAAGATTCGTTGCCGCTATAAATGAAAGCGAATACGATATATTAAAACAAGACGATACCGCGAGCGTAACTTTCGGTATGGCGTTTGTCCCGCAAAGTTATATTACTGAATACGGCGACATTAACGAAGCAAATTTATTCGGAAACGATACTCAGACGGCGATTTACGGTTCCGACGAAGGTCAGCACCCGGTTATAAATCAACAAGCGGAAGACCTTTATCATAATACTGGCAAAAATAGATACGAATTGCGCGTCGCTATAGTAAATATGCTTTCAAAAAACTACGCGAGAAATTTTTCCGCTAAGAGTTATTATAAGATCGAGAAAGACGGCGCGACGACTTATTATTTTTCCGATCCGTATTGCGTAAAAAACGCGTCTAACGTTGCTTACGCCGCGTTAAACGATTCCGATAACTCGCTTGATGCGGTAGATACGCAAATTCTTAACGGTTACGCTTCCGCCGCGTCTTATCAATTAATAGCGGATAAAACGACCGTAAACGACGTTTATTCGGCTGCAACTTTTGAAGATAAAAATTTCAAGAATGAAGAAACCGTAACCCTTTCACTCAGAGTAAACGATACGGACGCCGCAATCGGAAGCAACGCTATTACTTGGACTTCGTCGGATAGTGCGGTAGCCACCGTCGAGAGTTCGTCTGCAAAGACTGCGAAAATTACGGGTAAAAAAGCCGGAACGACAACCGTTAAGGCGACTTTTACGATGGGCGAGATAACCGAGAGCGTCGAAATATCCGTTACAGTATCTCTCTCGTACGTAGATAAAACTTTCGATAGCGACGTGTACGTTGAAACGTATAAGGCGAGCGCGACCGATACGATAGCGATGCCCGCGACGATTAGCGGATTATTTGGAACTTCCGTAGCGAGTATAACTGACGTAACCGGAGAAACGGAAAAAATCGTGTACGACGGAGAAACGTGGACTCTTTCCGATTACGGTGAAAGATATTTCTTGGTGTCAGCCGACGGTGTAAGCGGTTATAAAACCACCGTTACCGTCGTTAGTAAAGCGATAAGTACTCCGCAAGAATTTTTGAACTTGTTTAATTATCTCGAATCTTCGTTTAAATCAGTTA
>CAZNWP010000018.1:16052-19606 GCA_964576995.1 uncultured Christensenella sp.
GGACGGAAGCGTACCTTCGTTCAAGAGCAATAGCGGAACGTTCGTCGCCTATACGGTAGGAGAATAAGAACTTTATGAACACGGCATATAGGGAAGACAGAGTAAAAGATTATCTCTTGCCCGTGGCGATCGTTGCGGCGCCCGAAAATTTTTCGGGCGCCGAAGTTCTGACGAAATCTTTCGACAGACAGATATATTTTGCCAACGACGGGTTAGCGGAATTTAAGAGCGGCAGTTATATTATACTCGATTTCGGCAAAGAAATTTTCGGCGGTATTCGTTTGCTCGTTCGCGAAAGCAACGGAGTTCAAGGCGGAAAAATTCGCGTGCGGTTCGGTGAAAGCGTATCCGAAACGTGTAGCGAAATAGGCGAAAGCGGAGCGTGTAACGCGCATAATACTCGAGACCAAGTTTTGACGCTTCCGTCTAATTGCGATTTGGAATTCGGCAAAACGGGGTTCAGGTTCGTTAGAATAGACTTTTACGACGGCGCGACCGTGCGCAATATTTTTGCGAGTTATTTGCACCGTGATGACAAGCAAATAGGTTCGTTTGAGTGCAGCGACGAAAACTTAAATCGTATTTACGATACCGCTGCTTATACGCTTAAATTGTGTATGCAAAACAGATTGTGGGACGGAATTAAGCGCGATCAAAACGTTTGGGTGGGGGATATGCACCCCGAAACTCTCGGCATCGCATATTTGTTCGGCAAAAACGCTTTGCTCGAAAATTCCGTCGACGAGACGAGAGAGCATTTTAAATTGCCGATATGGGTTCAGAATATGCCCTCCTATTCGATTTGGTTTTTGCAAATTGTTTACGATTATTTCAAATTTACGGGCGACGTCGCTTTTTTAGAAAGAAACGTTCCGTATATGGAAGGCGTTCTGTCGCTTTTTGATTTGTGCGTAAGCGAAAACGGTGATATAGATTACGAAAAGGCGGGCTTGTACTGCACTCACGGGCACTTTTTAGATTGGCCGACTTGCAGAACACCTGACGCCGAACGCGGTTGCAGATATTTGTATACGTTCGTCTTAAAAAACGTTAAAACTCTTTTTTCTTATTTAAATAAAGACGTTTCAACGGTAGACAAAATTTTACGCAGACTCGACGCGAAGTTCGAGACGGTTGAAAAGTTTAAGCAATCGGCGGCTTTTAAGATTCTTGCGGGCAAAGGCGATAAAAAAGATTTGGATATGCTTACCGCATACGGTGCGAAAGGGTACTCCACTTTTATGAGTTATTACGTCGCTTCCGCTCTCGCCGCTTTAGGCAAAACCGACCTTGCTCTCGATAACCTCTCTGAATATTACGGCGCGATGTTGAATCGCGGGGCGACTTCTTTTTGGGAAGATTTCGATATGGATTGGCTCGTAGGTAGCGGAAGAATAGACGAATTTCCTAAAAACGGCGAAAAAGATTTGCACGGCGATTTCGGTAACTTCTGTTATAAGGGGTATAGGCACAGCCTTTGTCACGGCTGGTCGTGCGGTCCCGTTCCGTTCTTCACGGAAAACGTGCTGGGCGTTAAAGTCGTCGATTTCGGCTTTAAAACCGTCGAGATTAAGCCTCAACTTTGTTCGCTTAAATATGCGAAAGGAACGGTGCCGACTCCGTTCGGAATTATTACGGTAAAACACGAGCGTGCGGGTGATAAAATCGTTACCGATATCATCGCGCCCGACGAAATAAAAATTATAAGGAGTTAGATATGAATTTTACGAACGACGGAACGAAAGCGGAAAACGTTAAAATCGCGTATATCGGCGGCGGCAGTCGCGGGTGGGCGAGAGGGCTTATGAGCGATCTTGCCAGTGAACCGAATTTATGCGGTACGGTTTTCTTATACGATTTAGACTACGATGCGGCTGCTTCTAACGCCGTTATCGGTAATCTCGCGGGTGAGGCGGAAGGTGCCGTTTCTAAATGGAAATATAAGGCAGTCGAAACGCTTAAAGAAGCGTTGATTAACGCGGATTTCGTTATTGTCTCCATTCTCCCCGGTTCTTTCGAGGAGATGAAAAGCGATGTCCACGCGCCTGAGAAATACGGTATTTATCAATCGGTTGGCGATACTACGGGTCCGGGTGGCATTATGCGTGCTTTAAGAACTATTCCTATGTACAAGGTAATTGCGGAGAGCGTGAGAGATTATTGCCCCGACGCTTGGGTTATAAATTACACGAACCCCATGACGATGTGCGTTTCTGCCCTTTATAAGTATTACCCGAAAATTAAGGCGTTCGGTTGTTGCCACGAGGTTTTTTCTACTCAATGGTTGCTCGCGAGAGCCTACAACGATAAGTACGGCACCGACATCACGAGAAACGATATCGATATAAACGTTCTCGGCATTAACCATTTTACTTGGCTTACCGAGGCAAATTACAAAAACGAAGGCTTGCTCGATATGTACGCGAAATTCGTCGACGACTATTATTATAGCGGCTACCAAATGAAAGACAGTACGCATTGGATGAATAGTTCCTTTGCTTGCGCACATAGGGTTAAATTCGATTTGTTTAAGCGTTACGGCGCAATCGCTGCGGCGGGAGACAGGCATCTCGCGGAGTTTTGTCCCGCTAAATGGTACCTCGAAAGTCCTGAAAAGGTTAGAAGTTGGATGTTCGGTTTAACTTCCGTCGATTGGCGAGTAAACGATCAACGCGAAAAAATCGCAAAAACGAAAAGACTCGTATCCGGCGAGGAAAAGTTCGAAATCAAACTTACAGGTGAAGAGGGCGTGCGTCAGATGAAAGCAATTTTAGGACTTAAACCTATCGTTACCAATTGTAATATGCCGAACGTAGGACAAGTTTCTAATCTTCCGATGGGATTCGTTGCGGAAACGAATGCGGCGTTTTCCGGTAAGGGCGTAAAACCCGTTACTTCGGGTGCGCTTCCCAAGGGTGTCGATAATCTTGTTCAAAGAGTTGCGTTCAATCAAGAACTCACGGTCGAAGCGGCGATGACGGGTAATTACGAGTTAGCGTTTATGGCGTTCGTAAACGATCCGCTCGTTAGTATACCTTTCTCTGACGCGCGCAAACTTTTCGATGAAATGTTGTACAATATCAGAAAGTATTTGCCCGATTACGTTGAAGCGAAATAAGCGGAGAGCTAAACGCTTTATATTATCACGAAAATGATATTTATAAAAATGCGATTACGCATAGTTGCGGGCATTGCCGTTATCGGTAAGGCCCGCAATAAATTGTGTAGTACCCCACACGCTAAGTGTGTGGGAAAAAGGAGCGGAAGCAGTGGATAAAAAAAGCACCTATGATAAAGTAAAGATTGATGCAACCAACCTCAATCAAAATCATAGGAGGTGAGTCCAAAATGGACGAATATAGTTTAACGCAAGGTAAATATCCTTAGAGATAAATAAAATATTAATCAAACAGCAAATTCGTTTAATCGGCTATTTTTTGGTGGTCGATTTTTTGTCGTATAAAAATAGGATTGTCGCAGTTGATAAGTTCAAAATAACTTTTTTGTGATGCGCTTAAAAATGGTTTTAATTTTGGCAGAGCAATATTAAAACG